>JAZLBB010000011.1:0-41707 GCA_045613465.1 Candidatus Egerieisoma sp. | reverse complement strand
CACAACGGATCTCCCTTTGAGTGAGATTGCGGCCCGCACGGGCATTATGGACCAGTCTTATTTTGCCAGAAAGTTCAAGAAACACGAGGGGGTTTCCCCGTCAGAGTTCCGGCAGAGGAGATGACGGATGCTCCGGCAGGCAGTGAATGATTGATTTGTCCTAAATGAGGATGCCATAATGCCAATGGAACTCTCGTAGAATACATATTTTTGCACATTAAATTTTATGAGAATGAGAATGTGTTCAAAAAAGGTGTTGGCAGCGGTGGTTGCCATGATGAGTTTCGGTGCAAGTGCTGAGGCGGGAAATTTAAACAATATAAGCTGTCGGGAAGAAAATAACCCAAATAAAGATACTGTTACTGCCCTTGCGGAGGTGGCGGTGATTGCCAGGATGAAGCAGAAGAATGATTTGAGGCAGGAGCCCCTTTCGGCTACGGTTATAAAGCTGGGTGATATTGAGAGGAAGCAGGTTGCCTCTTTGTCTGATATGGCTATGCAGACACCTAACCTGTATATCCCGTCTTACGGTTCAAAGATGACCTCTTCAATTTATGTGAGGGGACTAGGCAGCAGGATTGACCATCCTGCAGTGGGGTTGTATGTGGATAATGTCCCTTTCCTCAATAAGAACGGTTTTGATTCTGATCTTTGGGACATTATGCGAATGGAGGTGCTTCGCGGTCCGCAGAGTACTTTGTACGGACGTAACACCGTTGGCGGCATCATAAACATCTATACCCTTTCTCCAATGGTTTATCAGGGGGTGAGGCTTCAGGCTGGTTACAGCAGCGGAAATACTTACAATTTCAAGGGCTCTGTGTATGCCAAACCTGGTGAGAAGTTTGCTTTCAGTATTGGTGCAAATTACAGGAAATCAGATGGATTCTTTACCAATGCCACTACCGGTGAGAATGTTGATTGGGAGGAGGGAACCTCTGTAAGGGCTCGCCTGGTTTATTCTCCAAGCAGCAGGCTTACAATTGACAACTCTTTTATGGTTGGCAAAATTGACCAGGGAGGTTATGCATACGGGCTGTACAATCCGGCAACAGGGGCAACTGCACAGGTGAGTTACAACGATCCTTGTGGCTATGAGCGTACCACAATTTCTGACGGACTTTCTGTAAGTTACAATACTGGCAAGCACATCTTCTCAAGCGTTACGTCGTGGCAGATGCTTGATGATTGCATGACATTGGACCAGGATTTTACCCCTGCAAGCATGTTCACCTTGCAGCAGGCGCAGAAGGAGAATACATTTACCCAGGACTTTACAGTAAAGAGAACTGACGATGCCAGGAAATGGCAGTGGTTGAGCGGCCTGACCCTTTTCTACAAGGATATGGAGATGGATGCTCCGGTAAACTTCAAGCAGGACGGTATCAACAGCCTTATCCTGGGGAGCATCAACGGGATGTTCCAGGGGATGCCAGCACCAATGAATACTGCCAAACTGCAGTTTGCGCAGCCGGAATTCCTTCTTTCAAGCAAATTTGATCTTCCTGTTTACGGTGCGGCGCTGTACCACCAGTCGCAGTTGAATATTGGCAAGTTCACCCTAACAGCCGGTTTGAGGCTTGATTATGAGAAGGCCAAGATTGACTATATTTCAACCAGTGCAGTAGACTATATCTACAGCATGAAGATACAGATGGGCCCAATGCTCAGGGAGATTAAAGTGGAGAGCGGTGTGAACACCACCTTGGCAGACAAGCTTGAGCAGGACCACCTTGAGTTGCTTCCAAAATTTGCCCTACAGTACTCACTTGAGGAGAAGGGTAATCTTTATGCCTCAGTTTCAAGAGGTTTTAAGGCAGGTGGCTACAATACCCAGATCTTCTCCGATATCCTTCAGAACCAGGTGAAATCAGACCTTATGGCAGACCTTATGAGCAAGGCCGGAGGCGCACTGGGCTCAATGGGTGGAGCCATGGGCGGCGGTTCCCAGGCCCCATCGTACACTGTAGATGAGATTATCACCTACAAGCCTGAGTACAGCTGGAACTATGAGGCGGGAGCACACCTCACATTGGGCAAGGTTACAGCAGATGCATCTGCATTCTACATAGACTGCACCGACCAGCAGCTTACTGTTTTTCCCGACGGCAAGACAACAGGCCGTATGATGACAAATGCCGGCAAAACCAGAAGCATGGGAGTGGAGCTGGCACTTAATGCACAGGTTACCCCAGCATTCAACCTTGGAGCAAGTTATGGTCACACAAATGCGGAGTTTGTAAAATACTATGACGGTATAAATGACTATAAAGGCAATTACGTTCCATATGTACCGCAGAATACCCTTGCTGCAAATGCCTCATACACATTCTATAATGTAGGCAGGATTGCAGACAAGGTGCAGATGAGAGTGGGCTACAACGGTATAGGAAAAGTATACTGGAATGAGGCCAATGACATGAGCCAGAATTTCTATTCGCTGCTCAGCGCATCGGTATATGCCCAGAAGGGACCGGTAGCAGTTGAATTGTGGAGCAAGAACCTTACAGATACTGATTATAACGCTTTCTATTTTGTTTCGGTTGGCAATGCATTTTTCTCTAAAGGAAGACCTGCAGAATTTGGAATTACATTATCTTTGCAACTCTAACAGACAAATCGTTATAAACTATGAATAAGAGACTCAAATGGGGGCTAACCGCAGTTGTTCTTGCCGGTGCAGCCGCCTTGGGTGCATACTCAATGTTACCGCAGGAGAATGAGGAACTTACTGCAGCAGACAAAGTATCAAAAGCACAGCCTAAGAAGAACATCCTTAATGTAAATGCAATTGTAGCAAAACCTGAAACACTTTCAGACAATATCTTCATCAACGGAAGTCTTCTTCCCGACGAAGAGGTTGATCTTACTTTTGAGACATCTGGAAAAATAGTGGAGATCAATTTTAAGGAGGGTTCATTTGTAAAGAAAGGAGATCTTCTTGCAAAAGTTAATGATAGACATCTGCAGGCGCAATTGCAGCGTCTTACCTCGCAGTTGAAGCTGGCAGAGGATAGAGTATATCGACAGAGCACACTATTGGAGAGGGATGCTGTGAGCCAGGAGGCATTTGAGCAGGTGAAGACAGATCTTGCAACCCTCAAGGCAGACATTGAAGTTGTGCAGGCAAATATTGCCCTTACAGAGCTTAAGGCACCGTTCGACGGCGTAATTGGTCTTAGAGGAGTGAGTGTGGGTTCATATGCAACCCCTTCAACTTTTGTTGCAAAGCTTACCAAAGTTTCCCCTATTAAAGTTGAGTTTGCTGTACCTGAGCACTATGCAGATGATGTTCAGGTAGGATATAATGTAGAGTTTTCGCTTCCGGGTAAACTTGAGCCGTTTAAAGCCAAGGTATATGCAAAGGAGTCAAAGATTGATCCTGTTACTCATACACTTACCGTAAGGGCGTTGTATGACAACCATAAAGGTGAAACCCTTGCCGGAAGATATGCTTCTGTAAACCTTGAGAAACAGAGAATTGAGAATGCCATTACAGTTCCGTCTGAGGCTATCGTTCCGGAGATGGGTGTTGACAAGCTGTACCTTTACAAGAGCGGAAAGGCACAGCCTGTAACTGTAACTACAGGAATCAGAACTGATGCAGCAGTGCAAATTGTAAGCGGAATCAGCCAGG
Organism: Candidatus Egerieisoma sp.; assembly: GCA_045613465.1. Taxonomy (GTDB): domain Bacteria; phylum Bacteroidota; class Bacteroidia; order Bacteroidales; family UBA932; genus Egerieousia. Next base: position 38,070 of record JAZLBB010000011.1, on the reverse strand, counting down.
GCGATACAATCATCGTTTCAGGTACACTTCAGCTCCGTATGGGATTGCCTGTAAAACTCGATAACGTAGACTAATCTGCCTTATGAACATATCAGAATTAAGTATCCGACGCCCCGTTCTGGCTACGGTTATGACCGTGATAATACTCCTGTTTGGAATTATCGGCTATAACTCATTGGGCGTAAGGGAGTACCCTTCGGTGGACAACCCCATAATCTCAGTACAGTGTTCGTATGCAGGTGCCAATGCAGACGTAATTGAGAACCAGATTACAGAGCCGCTTGAGCAGAATATCAACGGTATCCCCGGCATCCGTTCCCTTTCAAGCGTTAGCCAGCAGGGATCTTGCCGTATTACAGTTGAGTTTGAACTTTCGGTAGACCTTGAGACCGCTGCCAACGACGTGAGGGACAAGGTTTCCCGCGCGCAGCGCTTCCTTCCAAGAGACTGTGACCCTCCAATTGTGTCAAAAGCCGATGCAGATGCCCGCCCTATCATTATGGTTGCATTGCAGAGCGACAAACGCTCGCTCCTTGAGCTGAGTGAGATTGCAGACCTTACCGTTAAGGAGCAGCTTCAGACCATTCCCGATGTGAGTGGTGTTAGCATATGGGGTGAGAAGAAATACTCTATGCGCCTGTGGTTGGATCCTATAAAGATGTCGGGATACGGAATTACCCCAATTGATATCAAAAATGCTGTTGATAGGGAGAATGTGGAGTTGCCGTCGGGAAGTATAGAAGGAAACACTACAGAGTTGACTATCCGTACTTTGGGTCTGATGCATACTGCTCAGGAGTTCAACAATATCATCATAAAGGAGGTTGACGGCAAGATTGTCCGCTTCAGCGATGTGGGACGTGCCGAACTTGGTCCTGCTGATATAAAGAGTTACATGAAGATGAACGGCATACCTATGGTGGGTGTTGTAGTAACCCCTCAGCCGGGTGCAAACCACATTGAGATTGCAGATGCCGTTTATGAGAGGATGGAGAGGATGCAGAAAGACCTTCCGGAGGATGTGAAATACTCTTACGGATTTGACAACACCCGTTTTATCCGTGCTTCAATCAACGAGGTTAAGGAGACAGTGTACATTGCATTCATCCTGGTAATCATTATTATATTCCTTTTCCTTAGAGACTGGCGTGTGACACTGGTACCTTGTATTGTAATTCCGGTTTCGCTGATTGGTGCATTCTTTATCATGTACCTTGCGGGCTTCTCCATAAATGTACTTTCCATGCTGGCGGTGGTGCTGGCGGTAGGACTGGTGGTGGACGACGCCATTGTAATGACAGAGAACATCTATGTGAGGATAGAGAGGGGAATGAAACCTAAAGAGGCCGGTATTGAGGGTGCAAAGGAGATCTTCTTTGCAGTAATCTCCACCACAATCACACTGGTTGCCGTATTCTTCCCGATAGTTTTCATGGATGGACAGACCGGACGCCTTTTCAGGGAGTTCAGTATTGTGGTTTCAGGTTCAGTGATCATTTCATCATTTGCAGCCCTTACCTTTACCCCGATGCTTGCAACCAAGCTGCTTGTTAAGAAGGAGAAGAAGAACAGGTTCTATGAGATGACCGAGCCGTTCTTTGAGGGTATGAACAACATTTACAGCCGCTCGCTTGAGGCACTTCTTAAAGTGAAATGGGTTACCATTCCATTTGTGCTTGTGATGTTCGGACTTATCGTATGGTTGTGGGGAACCATCCCTGCGGAGACAGCTCCACTTGAGGACAGGTCTCAGATCAATATCAACACCAGCGGTGCCGAGGGTATTACATATGAGTATATCAGAGACTATACAGAGGATATCAACAGACTTGTAGATTCCCTTGTTCCGGATGCCAAGGCTGTTACTGCCCGCGTATCCAGCGGTAGCGGCAATATCCAGATTATGCTTAAGGATATCAGAGAAAGGGATTATTCACAGATGGAGGTTGCTGAGGCTATTACCAAAGCTGTTAGGAGCAAGACAAAGGCAAGGTCATTTGTACAGCAGTCATCTTCATTCGGTGGACGCCGTGGAGGTATGCCTGTGCAGTATGTGCTCCAGACTACCAGCATTGAGAAACTGCAGGAGGTATTGCCTGTATTCCTTGCAAAGGTATACGATAACCCAACTTTCCAGATGGCCGACGTTAACCTCAAGTTCAGCAAGCCTGAGGTGAGGATCAACATCAACAGAGACAAGGCAAACACCATGGGTGTAAGTACCCGTAACCTTGCGCAGGTTCTCCAGTATGGCTTGAGCGGACAGCGTATGGGATATTTCTATATGAATGGTAAACAGTACGAGATTTTGGGTGAAATCAACCGTCAGCAGAGAAATACCCCTGCAAACCTTAAATCTATATATATCCGTACAGATAATGGAGATATGGTGCAGATGGACAACCTTGTAGACCTTGTAAGCGGCATTGCCCCTCCAAAACTTTACAGATACAACCGTTTTGTGTCGGCAACAGTTTCTGCAGGTCTTGCCAAAGGTAAAACTATCGGACAAGGTTTGGATGAGATGGATAAAATTGCAGCTGAAGTGTTGGATGATTCGTTCCGTACTGCGCTGTCGGGAGAATCAAAAGAGTACAGGGAGAGCTCTTCCAGCCTTATGTTTGCATTCCTTTTGGCAATTGTGCTTATCTATCTGATTCTGGCGGCACAGTTTGAGAGCTTCAAGGATCCGCTGATTATCATGCTTACAGTGCCTCTTGCAATTGCTGGAGCACTTGTGTTTATGTATTTTGGCGGGGTTACAATGAATATCTTCAGCCAGATTGGTATTATTATGCTTATTGGTCTTGTGGCTAAGAACGGTATCCTTATTGTGGAGTTTGCCAACCAGAAGCAGCAGGCAGGCATTGAGAAGATCCAGGCTATTAAGGAGGCTTCTATGCAGCGTCTCCGCCCAATCCTTATGACCAGTGTCTCTACAATCCTTGGTCTGCTTCCTCTTGCTTTTGCGGCGGGTGAAGGTGCCAACCAGCGTATTGCGATGGGTGTTACTGTTGTGGGCGGTATGTTGGTCTCTACAATACTTTCAATGTATGTAGTTCCGGCAATCTATATTTACATTTCAACTGATTTGTCAAAAAAGAATGCAACACTAAACAAGTAAAGGAAAAATGAAAAGACTATCAATATATTTGGTTTGTGTATTGTTCTGTAGCGGTGCTTTTGCCCAAAGCAAAGTATACACTTTACAGGAGTGTCTTATGGAGGGGTTACAGAATAATTATGCTTTACAGATAGAGAAGAATACCCAGCGTATATCAGATAATAATGCCACTTTGGGCAATGCAGGATTTCTTCCTACAATTACTGCTACAGGAAAGTATTCTGGTACAGCTCAGGATAATGAAACCAAGCTAAGAGATACACGTGAGATTGTGGAGGAGAACAATATCTTTAATCAGACAGCCAATGCAGGAGTTGCACTTAACTGGACAATATTCAGTGGTTTTAATGTAACTACTACCTATAAAAAACTTAAGGAGTTGCAGGCTCAGGGTGATGTGGAGACTCAAATAGCTATAGGAGATCTTATTGTAGACATTACCTCGGAGTACTATAATTATATTCAGCAGACAATAAGACTTAAAAACCTGAAATATGCTGTTGGACTGTCGAGGGAGAGACTTCGTATTGTGGAGCAGAGATACAGGATTGGAAACTTTTCCGGTTTGGATTATCAACAGGCAAAAGTTGATTTCAATTCCGACAGTTCTGCATTTATGAGGCAGCAGGAGGCTCTACAGAGCTCGGCCATAAACCTTAACAGACTTCTTTCGAGGGAGGAGTTGAATACTCCTATAGCAGTAGCTGATACAGCTATAACTATCAATATGACCCTTTCTTGTGAGGAACTTATGGACTCTATGATGGAGAAAAACTTCTCTTTGATGAATGCCAGGATAAACAGCAAGTTGGCGCAGCTGAACTATAAGATTACAGCGTCGCAGAGCTATCCATATCTTAAGATGAATGCGGGATATGGCTATACCCTAAACAAGTACAATAAGGGTGCAAATTATCATAGAGGAAGTTTGGCATCAGATTTTGGCCTTACTCTTGGCGTGAATATTTTTGATGGTAACAATGCCCGTAGGGAGAGAAAAAATGCCAAGATAAATATTGAGAATGCCCAATTGCAGCTTTTGGATGTTGAACAGACTATAAAATCTGATTTGTATGATATCTGGCAAGCTTATCAGAGTAATATGAGGATTGTCTCTTTGGAGAAAGAGAATCTTATTACTGCAAAATTAAATCACGAGATTGCCATGGAGAGATATATGCTTGGAGATTTGTCGGGAATAGAGATGAGAGAAGCACAGAAGAGTTTGTTGGATGCAGAGGAAAGGTTGCTTTCTGCAGGTTACAATACTAAATTGTGTGAGATTTCGTTGATGCTTATAAGTGGCAGAATTCAGGAGTATCTTCAGTAGCAGATGCTATAGTCTGGAAAGTCTTCACTGTTATACCAGGAGAAAGACCTCAGAGAGCTCTCTGAGGTCTTTTTATTTGTTGTTGCAGATAAAGTGGCTTTGCTGGGTGTCACATTTATAATACTCTTCCTGTGTCCGAATTCTTACGGGCCGATATGTGCCCCACTTAATTGTACTTCTGGAACTTGTATCCAAGGCGTTTGAGCTGAAGGGCTGCGCCTATTTTGTACATTACCTTCATGGTGCGGGCAAGCATATAGAATGCTTTCTCTGAACCTGGCTCAAAGTCTTCTTTCATAATCATTGAGATGGCCTTTTCGGCGCATGTGATGGTTACATCTCTTATTTGCACCTCTTCAGGTGAACCAAGCGGAAAGCCAAGGATATTTACCATAATATTGTCATCCATATCATCCCACCCTTCTGCACCGTAGAATTTTTCATATGGATTGTTGCAGTTGGCTATCCAGTCTATATCCCACCATTGTGCAACGGCCATTCCCATAAAAGCCGGCCATGCAATTGATGCGTTGGGGTATTCGTTTATCTGTTCAATGGCATCTGCCATATAAGGGGTTGCATAATCATTCCATTTCTCAGTTATATCCTCGCTCTCTGCAAGAACAGGATCCAATGCCTCCAGACTGTTGCATAGTTTGAGGAGTTCCAATTGCAGACGCTCCTCAAAACTGTTGTAATATTCAAGATCGTTCATATTCTTATTTACCTAAATACATTGATAAAGATACACCTTTTTGTGTATATTTGTACAAACACGGATATTCAACAGTCAAAATAATAGCTATGAAAAAGAGATTTGCACTTTTGGTTTTGCTTGCACTGGTTACATTTGGCGCATATGCACAGAATGATTCACTTACTTTTGTAAATGCCAAATGGAATACAAAGAAAATCAGTAAAGGTATTACACTTAAGGAGTATCATTTTACAGGGGATTCAAAAATCTTTGATTCAAACCAGTATATTTCAATCATTGAGATTGATACCAAAAAGGCAAAAGGTCATTTTGCCCTTGCAAGCAACAAGGGATATATTACCCCAACCAGTAAGTTTGCCAAGGATAGTGGTGCAATTGTGGCAATGAATGGCTCTTTTTATAATATGAGCAAACCTTATAACAGCGTATGTTATTTTAAGAAACATGGTATTGAAGAGTTTGTATTTAATGAGAAGATGGCTCAGAGAGATAACGGTGCAGTTGCAATTTCAGCAAAAGGAAAGCTTTCAATCTGTGCTGCTGATAATAATGAGCCTGGAGCAATTGCCTCTGAACAGACATGGCCATCAAGGCTTGATGCAGTTTCAGTTGTATCGAGTGGCCCAATATTGATTGTAGATGGAAAAAATGCCCATCTCAATGAAAACTCATTTAATCGTAATCGTCATCCAAGAAGTGCAGTTGGTACATCAGGCAAGAAAATATATCTTGTGGCAGTTGATGGAAGAAATGCAGAAAAAGCACAGGGTGTAAGCCTATGGGAGTTTACTAAAATTATGCGTTGGATAGGTGCAGTGAATGCGCTTAATATGGATGGTGGCGGATCAACAACCCTTTACGCTGAGGGTGAAAACGGGTCGGGAATTGTAAACCATCCTTCTGATAATAAAAAATTTGACAGAGAGGGGGAGAGACATATCGTGAACGCTTTGTTGTTCATTAAAAAATAGCCTTCAAATTTTGTAGGATGAATCTGAATTTATTTTTTGCAAAAAGAATAGGGAGCAAGGTTGATGCTACCGGTAAACTGAGCAGGACAGGGAGTATTATATCTGTTGTGTCGGTGTCGGTGAGCATTGCTGTAATAGTTATTGTAGCTGCAATTGTAAATGGATTCAGAAAAGAAATATCTGCCAAAGTGAGGAATTTTTCGGCCGATGTAGTGTTGGCTGCCCCTGGAAATGATATTCTGAATGTTATGCGTCCTATAAATGACACATTGTCGTATTTGGAAAAACTCACCCAGCTCCCTTTTGTAGATAGGGTAAATGGTGTTGCATATGCACATGGAGTAATAAAAGGGGATGAGGAGATTTCAGGATTGCTGTTGAAAGGTGTGGATTCAACCTATAATATGAATTCTTATAAAACGTCTCTTATTCAGGGGACATTGCCAAAATTAAATGGCAAAGGAATCTCCAACGAGGTAATTGTATCCAAATCTTTGGCTAGAGTACTCGGATACAATGTTGGTGATAAGGTTACTGCATATTTTCCTGCAGATCAGCTTAAAGTGAGAAGATTTACAGTAACAGGCATTTTTGATACAGGACTGGAACAGTTCGACCAATATCTTGTTATTGGTGATTTAAGGCATATCGGGAGGATAAACGGATGGAGAAACCGACTGTCGGGATATGAAATATTTTTAAAAAAGGAGACAGGAAAAATTTCCAAAAGTGAGGAAGATGCAATAGATAATGTCATTTATAGTAACTCCCTCACTGAAGATCCGGAGATTGCAGTTACAATTGTGCAGGAGAAATACTATAATTTCTTTGATTGGCTAAATATGCTTGATATGAATGTGGTAATTATCCTCTCCCTGATGATAGCCGTTGCCGGATTCAATATGGTTTCAAGTCTGCTTATCATGTTGTTTGAGAGGATATCCCAGATAGGTTTGTTAAAGGCCCTTGGAATGTCAAATGGAGCAGTTTCAGGTATATTTCTCACAAAGGCGTCAATGACTGTTCTACAAGGTATGATATGGGGAAATATAGTGGGAATAACCTTCTGTATCCTGCAGGACAAATATCATCTTATACATCTTAATCCCGACAATTATTTTGTCCCATATGTACCAATTTCCATGGGGGCAAGTTCAGTTCTGTTAACCAATTTGGTGGCATTTGCAGTTATAATGGCAGTAATGCTCCTTCCATGCCATTTTATTTCAAAGATTGATCCTGCATCTACAATGAGGGTGAAATAATTATTTCTTCACACTCTGACAATATTGATTGTAGCGCTCCATGATGAGTTCTACAAATTTAAGTGTTTCACCTCCGTTAAAACGTCCTAATTTTACTGCATCACTCTTATAGTGTTCCTCTTCCCTCATCATTGGGATTATCTCTGCAATATTATTCCACACTAACGGATCCATTCCTTTTTCCTTTGCAAGTGACATACAGTCCTGCAAGCGACCTTCTCCGCAGTTGTATGCTGCCAAGGTGAGTTTGATGAGGTTTGTGGAGTCGGCACCTGCTTTCTTATATATTTTCTGCAGACGTGCGAGATGTGAAATTCCTGCCTTAATATTAAATTCGGGATCATAGATATCATCTATCCCATAGGTTTGGGCAACAGCCTCTTTAATCTGCATCAGGCCAATTGCACCGCGGCTGGAACTTACACCCATTTTAAATTTCGACTCCTGATATATAAGTGAACATATGAGCCTCCAGTCCCATCCAAGAATATCGGCATATTTTTTTACGTATATATCGTATGGGGAGATAGTTGTCCTTGAAATTGGAGCCCCGTCCTTGTTCTGTATCCTGTAGTTTTTGTGGAAACGTTGTGTTAACTGGTAGTCCTGTGTCTGTTTAAAATATGGAAACCAGTAATTAAGGGTCTGTACTATATTATATTGGTCTTTCCTTACAACACAGACATTTTCCCTTTTGTCAAGGATGGCACTTGATACAACTTCATCGGCAAAAATATTGGGTACAGTATCCTTTTCCGAGTTTAGAATAAGCATATCCGTTTTACCTGTAATCAGCTTTACCCATTGCTGCATGGCATCTTCTTCAGTTATTGAAAGATTGATTTTACAGCGTTGGTCCTGTTCAAATTTTTGGAACAATTCGTACAGATAACCGATATTGTAACCTCTTGCCCTAAGTGTCTTGTCCAGCATAATGGAACATTCAAGGGTATCTCCGGCAAAGAGTAAAGGAGATGGCGCATCTGTCTTTTCTGCTTCCCAATCCGGGAATGAGATAAAACAGAATGCCAAGATAAATGTGATGGAGTATTGGACGTATCTATTTCTCCAAACTTTGCCCATAGGCATTTATTTTGCGTAAAATGGCCAGTGTATACCAAATTTAAGTGCTTTCTGAGATCTTATATATCTGAATGCACTGAAATAGTCATTGTCTGGCCAGCCTTGCGCTGCGTTTATATATTTGATAAAAATGCTTGCTCGTTTCCATTGCATATTTATAAATGCATCTACGTAAGGAGTATTTCCAATTTTTTCAGTTTTCTGATTGTAGAATACACCAAGTGCAGGAGAATATCCAGGCGCATAGTATTCAGAGGTGTATATGGCATTTGCACCAACCTGTACTTCAAGTACCTTCTTTACAAGCCAGAATTGGAAATAATATCTTAAATCCAGAGCAAGTTCAGGCAGTGGAACTACCTCCTCATTAGAAGAGACCTGGAATAGAACCTTGTTCTCAAAATGCAATTTGCCAAGTTTGATATCTTTCTTTACATATGCAGAAAGGATACTCATTGCTTCAGGATTTTGCCTTACAATTGATAAAGAATCAAAGTAGGTGTTATCTTTTAACATTGCATATCCAACCGAAGCCTCCATTTTCCAGTTTGGGATATATAGACGTCCCTGAATTTCTGTCTTGGTAGTCTTCTCAAAATTGTTGTTCCATACATAGTGGTTGGTATAGGCATTATTGAAGAAATAGTTAGGCCTTTCAAGAGCCAGATTGATTTTACCTGTAAGATGTATTCCCTGTGGCATTTTTTTAGGATATGAAGAGAATGTCATCTGCCCGTCAATAGCAAAGTCATTCTGATAATATCCTGCAAAATGGTATTGGGCCTTACCTGTCCAATTGAAATATTTCTTCAGCTTACCACCGGCTCCAAAATACATATACATGTTGTTCTGTTTCTCAGTGGAGTTGCCATGTAGGAAGAAATCCTGTTTGAACCCATATAGACTCAGATACTGGTGTCCTATACCGGCACTTACATTGGAAACAATAGCCTCCTTAGCCCATGGTTGCAGGTTTATGAAGAAGCGGTTTTCCAATTGGAATACCCTCATTGAATCAGCACTTTCTGTAGGATTTATATAGAACTTGTTATGGTAAAGGGCTCTTCCTATAGAATCTGTCAAAGGAATATTGTCTGTGTACTTTTTGGAATAAAAAGATGCATCAAAACTGTGCCCTATATAAGCCATTGTTCCCTCTCCCAATTCTTGCTCCTCTCTTTTTCCCAAAGTATCACGTTTTTGTAGAAATTTGAAAGGTATTCCGTATGACTGGGTAAGGAAAAATGTATTCCTTTTAAGGACGGTGTTGGCATCCTTAAGGGTGATAGGTATAACTTTGGCATCAACCAATGTGTCAAGCACCATTGACGGATCCGATATACCTCCATTCTCCTCCCTCTTAATTCTGTTGAAGATATATCCTCCCTGAGCCAAATATCTCTTGCCAAGATAATTTCCTGTAATGGCTACCGTCCTGTTGTCGGTTTTCTCCCTTTCTAGCATACCTGCACCTCCATATCTGCGGTACAGGAAGTTAAAGTTGAATGCCGGGGTAAAATTCTGGGTATGCAAGAATTTTACATTGGATTCTTCCATCATTTTGTTGGCAAATAATGTGCCCCAATAACCCATCTCTGTATATGGAGTTTTTGTATTGTAGAATGGAAGGGTCTCAGGAGTGTACGAATAAGGAAGATAATATTCAAAGAACGGGAATATTTTAAAATCTGGCCTTAAGAACCAGTTGTTGTACATCATGGCAGAACCCGATATTCCCAAATAGTTGGCACCTGCATCATATCTGCTGTGTGGCTGCTCAGAATACCACTCCTGCATTGTAGTGTCGGGGTTAATGGTTACGGGTTTATTGAAGTATGTATCCGCATTCCAAAGGAACATCCTCTTGTATTTGGTTGTATCATCAAATACATATGTGCTGAGTAATCTTGGAGTATGTCTGATAACACTGTCCTTGTAGTTCCATATACTGTCACGATGCATACGCTTTAACTCTCTCTTGGAGTATGTGACAGTTTTTGTTGAATCTTTCCCCTCAGTGGCAACAGAATCCATTTCGGTTGAAAGCATATTATTTGCAGTGTTAAGGGAATCAGGAGTTTGGGCAATAAGTTGAATGCACCCAAGACACATGGATACAGCAATTGCCGCCATAAACTTTACTATTCCCGATAATTTATTCATTTTCTCCATAATTATCTGTTATTCAATTGTAGGTACAACTCTTGAGCTTTATCCAGAGAATCAAGTTTTCCAACATCAACCAGCTCAAGATCATTTTTTACATACCCTTTTATTATGTATTTGTCGGCCATCTCAATATAAAAATCTATGATGGAAAATTTCTCAGGCCATCTCTCCATAATTTCAAAAATTTTGGGAGAAATGATATGGGTTCCGGCAAAAGCATATTTTTTTAGTTTATACTCCTGCAGAAATTTATCTGCGTCAAACATATCTGAGGGTTCCCTTTTAAGCTCTTTGAAAGGTGATTTAACCTCTCCTGTTGCCAGGTTTACCCACCCTGTAAGGTTATTTTGTTCATCAAACAACAAATAGCGGCTTGTCTTCCTTTCACTTACAAGAAGTGTGGCCAGAGGAGTGTCAAGAGAGATGGATTCACTATAATGGGCATCAAGGAAATCCTCAAAATTCAGGTTTGAGATAATGTCTACATTGTGCACCAAAAAAGGTTCATTGCCATTAAGAAGAGTTGCGGCATGTCTGATTCCACCACCTGTCTCTCTCAAAAGATCAGTTTCGTCGGAGAACTGTATCTCTATTCCAAAATTGTTGTTCTGTTCTACGTAATCCCTGATTTTTCCGGCAAAATGGTGGAGGTTTATTACAACCTCTGTATAACCGGCCCTTTTAAGTTTCTCTATGAGGATGTGCAACAAAGGTTCTCCGGCTACCGGTACCAAAGCTTTTGGTAGGGTGTCGGTGATGGGCTTTAGTCTTGTGCCCAAACCTGCTGCAAAAATCAAGGCTTTCATATTATGTGTTAAAATTCTTGTTTGATATCCTGCTCTCTGTGATATAGGATAACACTGATATTGTACTTCTTGGCAAGATACTCAGCCAGATGCTGTGCACAATATACAGAACGGTGCTGTCCGCCGGTACATCCAAAACTGAACATCAGATTGGTAAACTTGCGCTCCATATATCTTGTAACATGTGCATCTGCCATTTCATAAACATGAGAAAGGAATTTGGTAACCTCGCCATCTTCTTCAAGAAAATCTATAACCTCTTTGTCAAGCCCTGTGAAGTGCTTGAAATGGTCGTATTTTCCTGGATTGTTGATAGCTCTACAATCAAATACATATCCTCCACCATTTCCGCTTGTGTCTACAGGGATTCCTTTCTTGTATGAAAAACTGAAAATTCTGACTTCAAGTTTCCTCTCTGCCCTCAAATCTGAGAACTGTCGCATATTGGTAAGCTCTGTAAGTAGCTCCTGTACATATGGATATTCAGTAAACGGCTCCTCATTTATAAGCTTCCTCAAATTGTCTATCGCAAATGGTACACTCTGCAAAAAGTGCGGCTTTTTCTCAAAATAGCCTCTGAAACCGTATGCTCCCAAAACTTGCATTGTACGGAACAATACAAAAAGTCTCAGTTTTTTGTAAAACTCATCCCTTGGAATTTGAATGTACGGCTCAAGAGCTTCACGGTATGTCTCAATAAGAATCTCTTTCAGTTCAGTAGGATAATTGGCTTTTGCCTGCCATACGAAAGATGCGAGATCGTAATAAAGAGGACCTTTTCTTCCTCCCTGAAAATCTATGAAATATGGCTCATTGTTTACAAGCATTACATTGCGTGCCTGAAAATCTCTGTACATGAAAGTCTCTGCATTGCCTCCCTCCAAAAGGTCAGCGGCCATTTTGGTGAAGTCGTCATGCAACTTTATCTCACTGAACTCCAAGCCGGTGGTTTTTAGGAAACAATATTTGAAGTAATTGAAATCAAACCATACATTTCTCTCGTCAAACTCAGGTTGGGGAAAACAGATGTTGTAATCCAAACCTTTTCCTCCCTCAAATTGGATGCGTGGAAGAGTGGCAATAGTTTTCTTTAGTAGTGCAATTTCGTCGGGAGAAAAATTACTTGTCTCCCTGCCCTGCTCAATGGTATTGAAAAGGGTGATATCGCCAAGGTCTTCCTGCAAATAAAACTCATTGTTGCGGCTTGCACAAAACACCTGTGGAACAGGTAGTCCTTTGAGCTTGAAATGTTTTGCTATCTCCATGAAAGCAATGTTCTCCTCAATGGAGGTTCCTTTGGCACCAATAAGGGTAATTCCACTTCCCGATATCCTAAAATATCTTCTGTTGCTTCCGCTGGATGGCAGTTCCTGAATGCTTTCAGGTTTCTGTTTGGTATATTCTTCAAATAATTTTTCCAGTTCCTTCATTTCTTTCTGTACCGTGTTTCTTTAAACAAGCAAAATTAACATTTTCAAATGGATTTGCCAATAAAGAAAACAGTTATACCTTTGTAGAGACTAATTAAATGCAGTATGAAAAAGATAATAATAGCAATTTTTGCCTTTATGCTGTTTTCTGCAGCGCTTTTTGCACAGGATAACAGAGAATATACAAAGCAGTATGATGTGTATTCAGATGAGTATGCCAAAGAGATAATTTGCTACATGGCAGATGAAAAATTCAATGGACGTGAGTCTGGTACAAAGGAGAACCACAAAATAATGAAGTTCATTGTAAAAGAATTTAAGAAAATTGGACTTAAGCCTCAGGTTCAACAGATTACATCAGAGAGTCTGACTGCTGCTATAGGTGAGCCAAGGAAAGGAAAGGTTTATCCAAAAGAGATGGCAAATGTGATAGTGAAGATTGAGGGTAAAAACCCTAATATGCAGGTAGTTGTAGGTGCACATTATGATCATTTGGGAAATAAGCCGGGAATTGGAATACATCCTGGTGCCGACGATAATGCTTCTGGAATAGTGGCGCTGCTTTCATTGGCTAAGATGATGAAAGCTTCTGGAATTACCCCTGAATACACAGTTGTGTTCTGTGCGTGGGATGGCGAGGAGAAAGGTCTCCTTGGATCTAAGTATTTTGTTGCAGACTGGTATGCCAACCGTACGGCTGCAGACTCAATATGCAGATATATGAACTTTGATATGGTGGGTCGTTGTGATGATCCTGCCAAGCCAACAGCAACTTTTTCATGGAATGACAATTTCCCTTATTTGAAAAATGAGGATTGCAAATCTGTATATGAGACTATAGAACAGCCTTTTACCCTTCTTTATGAAAGACGTGTAGGAGATGGCAAGGGTGGTTCGGACTATGCTCCGTTCTCTAAGCATAATATCCCGTTTGTAGCATGGATGGAGGAGAGTCTGCATGAGGATTACCACAAGCCTGGCGATACTCCCGACAAAATATCTTGGGAGAGACTACGTAAGACAGTATTGATGGCTTACGGAATACTGTACAGATGGGTTAACTAGTGCTTTTTGCGCTTTTCGTGCATATACATTTGCCAACTGTTGAAAAGATTCTGCCAAATGGAATAGAGGGCTATTGATACCGATGCCAAAGGGTTGAGGTAGATATTGGCCATCCAGATTCCAAGGGCAGAATTTTTTTGTCCTAGCATCTGGCCTCCTGCAACAGTATCTCCGTATTTCTTCCCGATAAGTTTTCCAACAGCAAACTGCACTGCACAGATGAATATTGAGATTCCGCCCAGTATCATTATGCTGTCCAAATTCTCCCTGCCATGAAGGAAGATGAAGTTGATTGTCTGTCCCAAGGTTATTGCAAGTGCCAATGACCAGAAGTACAACGACCACCCCTTGAATCTTGCTATGGCTCCATTAACCTTTGGTGCCCAGAGCTGAAGTCCAAAGGCAATGAAGAACGGGAATGCAATGATAGGGCTTACCCTCTTAAGGATGAGCCAGAAGGACTCAAAGAACGGCATCTGCTGCTGTACTCCAATGAATGAGAAGAATATGGGAGCAACTATAGCAACCATAAGGTTTCCAAGAATCACATGAGCTGTAACAGTCTCCCTGTTGGCCCCTAGGATACATGAAATTACAACCGACGATGCTGCAACGGGGCAGATTATTGCAATAAGCACCCCTTGGGCAATGATCTCGTTCCCTCCAACCCCTTTTGCAAGAAGATAGCCTCCAAGACTCACCAGAACCTGGAACAGCAGGAGTGAGATGTTCATTCCTGTCATCTTAAGAAGCTTAAGCTGTTTTATGTCAACTGCAGTGAAGTTGAGCAGCAGGATTGTAAAAATAAGATAGGGGACACCAATCACCAAAGTTGTGCACCAATGGTGAAATAGCAGACCGAAAATTATTGCCAACGGCAGTATAAGACTTCTGTTCATCTTAAAATATTTCTGCGGACGGGTAATCAGCCCTGTCCCTGTGATTTTACATCAATTGTCTCCTCCCAGCTGTTCCAGCCAGTGTGCGCCACCACTCTTTCATACCACTTGCCTCCACATTTTGCATAGATCTTGTTCCCGATGAATGCAATCTCCTCCACCTGCCTTCCCTTTCCAGGAAGTGGAAGGATAGCCCTCACACGACCATTCTGGTCGCAAACCTGTATCCCGATAGGGGTAGCAACATAAAGGTTGCCAGCAGTATCAAATGTCATATTGCCATACTCGGTATGGTTGTGGTTGTTGGTATTGTGTAGCCAGTAGAACTGCTGCCCGGCATGCAGTGATCCGTCGGGAGCAATAAGATAGCTTATCAGCCAGTTGGAATTTTTTTCAGAGGCAATAAGCAACTTTCCGTTAGGGTAGATGGCAATCTCCTTTCCGGATGTCTCCAGGGTATTCATCTTCATCGCTTTCTTTGCATCTTTCTTAAGCAGATATATCTCTCCATCAGTTGTGCTGATATACTTGTCTCCATTGTGCAAAGCAAGAACCTTGTGAGCGTTTTTCTTTAAAGTTACGTCGTCCTTTTGTACAACTGGTTGATTTTCAAGAGTGGTTTCAGTCCACTGCTGGCCCTCTACAAGCAGTGACTGCAACATTCCGTTCATTGATTTACCAGCTTTTACCGGGGTTGGCCAACCTCTCCAGAGCCAGCGCATGGCATCGGGATATGCACGTGTGCCGTAGTATATGCTGTGAGTGCCGCGGTCCCATTTGTAGTCGAATTCATAGCCGGCAAAGTTAAGGGCTGAGGACATGAGCTGGTTCTGCTCCCACCAGTCGCCGAATATGTGGTTCCATGTATCGTTCACGCCGTCTTGCAGGTAAATTCGTAGCGGCTTAGGTTCGGTTTTTCTTACAAGGGCAGGATATTCATTGCCACCTCGCATTGCTACAAATGTCCCAACGGAGCTGTATACGCGGGCAAAAAGGTCCGGCCTCTCCCAAGCAACTGTAAATGCTGCTATGCCGCTGCTGCTGGCACCGGTAATGGCGCGGTCATTAGGGTCTTTTGAGATGATGATATCCTTGCCGTCTGTTGTTTTCAAATTCTCAATCATTGGGATAACCTCCTCCTCAAGGAATGTGGCAAGGCGGTTGTCGGTGCGGTCGAATTCGTTGCTGCGGTTATAGCGGGCAACGGTGCCGTCTTCGTTGTAGCTAACTCCCGGCTGTAGGAAGATTCCTATGGTTACAGGCATCTCGCCGGTGGCAATGAGGTTGTCAATCACGGTAATTGCTCCAAAGAGGTTGCCGTCGAGACCCACCACAAGGCAAGCAGGCTTTGTGCCGTCGTATTGTTTTGGGATGAAGACCTGGTATTCCCTTTTAGTGCTAGGGTATATCTTTGATTCTGTGATTGTTCCGCTTAGGGTTTCACCCCTTCTGTCGGGAGGAAGAGGAGTTGTTGCAGGGTCCTTTGGGGTGGATGCATTGTGCTTGTTCTGTGCAAATGCGGTGGTGCAAAGGGCTGCGAGAAGTATGATAAGAGGTCTTTTCATATGTAAAATTATACAAAAAGTGAAACTGTAAATAATGTTACAATTGAGGTGATACCCATAATTAGGGTTAGGGCCGTTTGCGTTTTGTAGCCGTTCTGAGGGGTTAGGCCTCCAAAGTTGGTAACCACCCAAAAATAGCTGTCATTTGCATGAGAAACTGTCATTGCTCCGGCACCAATAGCCATTACTACAAGAACTGCATCAATAGGGGTGGTCATTCCAAGGGCTGCCATAAGCGAAGCGTCCGAGAAATAGAGCCCCATGATTCCGGCAGTAGTGGTCATTGCCACAGTAGAAGAGCCCTGGGAGGTCTTTATGATTGCCGCCACCACAAATGGAAAGAAAATACCTATACTAGAGAGAGCAGAGGCGTTCTGTTGGATATACTGCACAAAACCGGCCTCTACGATTACCTGACCAAGAACACTTCCAGCTGCTGTAATGAATATGATTGGGCCCGATGTCTTGAGTGATTCCTGAGTGAGATCATACAACTGTTTTCCCATTTTTGAACTCCAAAGGAGTGGAAGGGCAGATATGAGTCCTGCAGCAAGGGCAATGATAGGTTTGCCCAGGAAAGTTAGGAGCTCTCCGCTGAAACCTCCTAATTTGACAATTGAGGCTACTGAGCCTCCAGCCATTAGTACTATCGGGAGTAAAATAGGGGTTATAGATGCCCATGTGCTTGGGAGGTTGTGTTGGTTATATGCCTGTGAAATACTTTCAACATCAAGGTCTTCTGCAGATTTTACCTTCTTCCCGACAGCTGTTGCAAAGAAATAGGCTGCAGTGAGTGGAAGGATGGAGATGAGCAGGCCTGCCACGATTACAAGCAGCAGATTATTCTCAAGTCCAATGAGGCCAGCTGTAGCAATTGGCCCTGGAGTTGGAGGAATGAACACATGTGAAACGTATAGTCCTGCAGAAAGGGCTACAGTGAGTGTTACAGATGAAAAGTGAGTTTTGCGACTTAGCCACTTGCGGATAGGGTTAACAATGATGAAACCGCTGTCGCAGAAAACCGGTACAGAAATAATCCAGCCTATGAGCATGATTGCCAGTTGTGGGTGTTTCTCTCCAATAATTCTGATTATTGCATCTGCCAGGCGGATTGCAGCACCTGTTTTTTCAAGAATGAGCCCAATAAGGGTTCCCAGGATAATTACAATTCCAATACTGGTGAAGATTGAGGAGAATCCCTTCCCGATAGTTGTAGGGATGGTATCCAAAGGAATTCCAATACCCACTGCAAGGATGAGTGCATTACCCATGATTGCAAGAAACGGGTGAACTCCCCATTTGGAGATTGATATAATCAGCAGCACTATTGCCAGCACAAAGACTATTATCAGTGTTGTACCTGTAAGCATGGTTTCAGTGTGTTTATTTATATTATTTGTTCACAAAGGTAAACTTTTTTTATTTACGTTGTCTCTTTGTATAATTATCTGAGTTTCAGATGGTTAAGAAATAGAGAATACAATTTTATTGTATTCTCTATTTCTTATTTTGCTGATAATCAGCAAAATGTACAAAGAGACAACGTAAATAAAATGTGCTATTTTTGTGGTATGGGAATCGATTGCAAGTTTATATTCAATCCGGAGCATGATTTGTGCTTGGCCAGTGGGGATGTGAATTTCATTCCGCCGGCTACGGCCGTGCGGTTTGCGCAGGAGGGGAAGTGGATTGAGAGGTTCATGAGGCTGCCGGAAGGGATGGCTTGCGGTGATGCTGAAAATTGTGCCGCCAGGATTGTTCCATGGGGGTGGAATGCCGTCCTAAAGCATAAACTTATAGGAGAGGGGTACCCTCAAGAGGAACTTCCATCAGATAGCTATCTTGAGTTCATAAGGAAAAATTCACGCAGAGAACTTGCTGATGAGTTGCATAATTTCTTGAACGGGAAGTTGGCTGGTGAAATACTGTCTGCTGAGTATAGGATAGTTGCTCAATCTGTGAATGAGATAGAACAGTTCCTGCAGCAAAAGGGAAAAGTAGTGCTGAAAGCACCTCTGTCGGGAAGCGGAAAAGGGATAAGATTTGTAACAGGAGAACTGATGGATACAGACAGGGGGTGGTGTAAAAGGACTCTCCAAAAACAGGGGGCAGTAATTGTTGAGCAGAGGATGGATATTCAGCAGGAGTTTGCGATGCTCTTTGAGTACACCCCGGAAAAGATAGCTTTCAGGGGATATTCATTGTTCTATGCCAATAATGGTGCTTACAAAGGAAACATATTGGCTTCCAATGAATATATTGAGAATATGCTTGCAGGATTAGTATCGCGCAATGTCCTTAATAATGTGCGTGGTGGTATTGAAGGGTGGCTGCAGGAAAAACTCCAGGGAAACTATACCGGTTTCATAGGAGTAGACCAATTCATCTGCATCCACAATGGAACTATCATGTATAACCCTGTAATGGAAATCAATTTGAGGATGACAATGGGGTTGATAGCCAGGAATATTTACGACTATCATAAAGAGGAATACAATCTGGAGGATGGAACCCACAGCTTTGAACCGGAGAGAGGAATATGCAAACTGTAACCGTAACATGCGGCAGTCCGCTGCAACCTGCAAGCCTGCGGTAACGCGGAGCACCCTATTTCGCGGCCCTGCTCTTGCTCACCACAAACACTCCCGCAAACACCATCAGTGCGGCAAGCACCTTTTGCCAGGTAATGCCGTCCATTCCAATGCAGATACTTATCACAGTGGCAATTATCGGCTGCACATAACTGTACATACTTACAAGGGTAGGGCGTATACTCTTCTGTCCCAGTGGGATAAGGAAATAGCACACACATGTGGCAAACAATACCAGAAATCCCAACTCAAACAACTGCACCTGCGGCAACCCTAACCATGCAAAAGAAAATACCTCCTTACATGAAAATGGCAACGACATCAGCACTGAAAAGAGAAATATCCACTTCATGAATGTCACCACAGAATACTTAACAATTACCGGCCTGAAAATTCCCAGATAAAGGGCAAAACTGAGTCCGTTGAGGAACATCAGCAGAATGCCTGAAAGTTTGCTTTCTGCCACTTCGCTTCCCGACGAATTGTTCATTATCAGGAAGATGATGCCACACAAGCTCAGCAGTACACCGCCACCTTTTTTCAAAGTAAGAGGTTCCTTCAGCACCACTGCCGCAATGAACATTGTGTAGATTGGGGTGAGTGCGCTGATTATTGAACAGTGCATTGGGGTGATATCGGGAATAGCTTTAAGGAACGTAAGTTGTGTAAGGAAAAATCCTAAAAACGAAGCGAAGAAAATCTTTACAAAATCCCCTCTCTCCACCTTTTCTGCCGGCAAGAACAACGACAGAATCCAGAAAAACGCACTTGCCCCCAAAGACCTTATGGTAAAGATGGCAAGGGGAGAAATGGCGCTTGAACTGGTGAGGTCCTTGCACACAACTATGTTTATGCCAAAAATGGCATAAGCTGCAAAGCATGCGGCATGACCGGTAAGTGGAGAAGGCTTCATTTGTAAAGTAGATGAGGGATAGACAACAACTTAATACAGCAATGACACTTTTCCGTTATCCACATCATAGTGGGCCGCCACAACCATAAGCTTGCCCTCATTCACAAAGTGGGCTACAATTTCATTTGCCATAACATCTTCAACCTGAACTTTGGTATGTGTCTGTATGGCATCATCCAACTGCTCTGTCTTTCCTGCAAACTGGGGAATGTCTTCATGTATCTGGTGCAGCAGTTCCCCTACAGCTCCTTGATGCTCTCCGCCTGAAATGGCACTTGTAACACCGCCGCATGATTCATGGCCCAGAATAACCAGAACTTTAACGCCAAGATGTTCTACAGCATATTCTATACTTCCCATAACATTATGGTTGCCAACATTGTTGCCGGCAGTGCGGATGACAAAAATGTCACCAATGCCACGGTCGAACAGCAGCTCAACAGGAACTCTTGAATCAGAACATCCCACAACGGCTGCAAACGGTTCCTGATGCGGTGCGGTTTTTGAAATCCTGACAGAATTGCAGTTTGGGTATATGTTCTTGTTTGAGACATATCTCGCATTCCCTTCAATCAAAGACTGCAGAGCCTCCTGTGGTGTGGCAGGAACATTCTGTACAGAATGCACATTGTACAACCTTACAAGATTTACAGCAGCAACCACACCCAGTACAGATGCAGCAGCAATCAAATATGATTTTACCTTGGCCATAACCACTTACTCCTCACAATATGGATATTCGTTAGAAAACTCATCAGATGTAAAATTAGGAATTATCACCTTCCCGATAAAATCCTTAGCCCCCTGCAAATCAAAATACTGGTAATTGCCGCAAGTAAGCTCGGCAGCTCCAGGAATTGTATCCTGGGTGAGGATATACTCTACGCACTCAAGAACAAGCTTTCTCAAGAACTCAGAACTGTAAGAGATGCTGGTAAGGAAATAGAAACCAGTAAGGCACCCCATTGGACCCACATAAAGCAATGTTGACGAGAACTCGTCATCAGTCTTTGTCCTCAAATAGTCAGCCATAAAATGCTCAAGAGTATGAGCTACCTTTGGATCCATGAACAGCCCCTTATAAACAGCATCCTGTGGCCTTACAAACCTTACATCATATGTGAATACCCCATTAACCTTACACTCATAAATGCCAGGAAGAAGTTTCTTGTGATCTATAATGAATGAATTTACCTTTTGCATATTATTCTTGTTTAATTCATGCAAAGGTAAGAAAAACTTGAATCCAAAGGATAAACACTAAATTGTTATATCATCTCTCTGGCATACCATTGTGAATTGTTTTAAATTATTGTATCTTTGACATTATTGACAACAGTCTCACCAGTGGTCTTATCAATCACTCTGTTGTGAATTGCTTTCAAATTATTGTATCTTTGACATTATTGACAACGGAGAGAGCTCTTCCCATTGGTTTGGAATAGTTGTGAATTGCTTTCAAATTATTGTATCTTTGACATTATTGACAACTATGAGAGCGGGACAAATAGCAGAGTTGAAGTTGTGAATTGCTTTCAAATTATTGTATCTTTGACATTATTGACAACGCTGGATTGATTAATATAAATAATCCATTAGTTGTGAATTGCTTTCAAATTATTGTATCTTTGACATTATTGACAACTTTACATAATTTTTGCAATATGTTTCAACAGTTGTGAATTGCTTTCAAATTATTGTATCTTTGACATTATTGACAACTCCTGCTCAAATGGTTACCGATTTTAAGCTGTTGTGAATTGCTTTCAAATTATTGTATCTTTGACATTATTGACAACCAAAAAGAGTGTTTTATTCATCCTCATACGTTGTGAATTGCTTTCAAATTATTGTATCTTTGACATTATTGACAACACCATCGTTCTGCATTGTTATTACCATCTGGTTGTGAATTGCTTTCAAATTATTGTATCTTTGACATTATTGACAACTATCCGTACAAAGTAATTTGCAGATTTTCTGTTGTGAATTGCTTTCAAATTATTGTATCTTTGACATTATTGACAACATTATTACCATGAGCAGTAACTGTTGGTTCGTTGTGAATTGCTTTCAAATTATTGTATCTTTGACATTATTGACAACACGAAACACGCACATATACCAGATTCCTAAGTTGTGAATTGCTTTCAAATTATTGTATCTTTGACATTATTGACAACTATTGCCGAGGTTCAAAACCTGACAAAGACGTTGTGAATTGCTTTCAAATTATTGTATCTTTGACATTATTGACAACTCACGGTGGCTATATTGATTTTCGTTACAAGTTGTGAATTGCTTTCAAATTATTGTATCTTTGACATTATTGACAACAGCATAATACAGTGAAGGTAGGCGAGTTCGTTGTGAATTGCTTTCAAATTATTGTATCTTTGACATTATTGACAACTGGCTCCTTGTAAGTATTGGTAGTTCAATGTGTTATGAGGTGGACTTTGATTTAAAATTGATGTCAAAAAAGAGCGTAGGATATTATGTCTTACGCTCTTTTTTATTTAGAAAAGTTCCAATTGTAGCCCACCATGTTCAGGGGTTGTTTCTTTTTTGCCAATAAATATTTCCATATCTGCAAATTGTTTGTCAGTGATGGATATCACACCTACTTTGCCTTTGTCGGGAATAAATTTCTTTAATCGTCTGATATGTACTTGCATGTTTTCTTTGCTGGCGCAATGTCTGATGTAAATAGAAAATTGAAACATTGTAAAACCTTCTTTTATAAGGTTTTTTCTGAAAAGAGAATGCTCCTTACGATCCCGTTTTGTTTCAGTTGGGAGGTCAAAGAAAACCATTATCCACATAACTCTGTATTCACTAAAACGTTCCATACTTACATTTCCGGATAGATGATTTTCCTTATTTCACCTTCAAAACATTTTGCCAGACTTGCAGTAGTTGTAGTGGCTGCAATCATAAGCGGTTTTCTTGTGCCATCTATAATTACATCCAAAACTGGTATTGACAGCAGTTTTGATTTTACTGCAGTTGAGAGCTGTGTATAATCTTCACCACTTAAGATAATGTCTATGACTAGCCTATCAACATACGGCCTGTATGGCTCCATTATATCATCAGCTAAACAATAAGCATTGTATCGGTTATGATGGTGTATTCCAAGAGTGGGTAATAATCCACTGGAAACCAGGGCTCTTGCAATAATAGCCCTTAGAATTGCATATCCATAATTCAACAGATTATTTGGAGGAGTGCCATTTCTGTCCCGATAGAATTTCTCAAGAAAAGGAAATACATTTTTCCAGTAATAAGCTGCAGCTCGGGCCTCAAGGTTTTCGTTATCTCCACTTTTCACTTTCTCTGCCCATACCAACATATTGTTGGTTGTGCAGCCCTGTGTCTGCAACACTCTTGCCTGATTTTTAATTTTAGCTTGGATAGTTTGCTGCCACAATTGTTTCTTAAGAGGGAGAGAAGATTCCAATTGATATCTGAACCGTTCATTTTGGGTTGTGTGGCCACATAACGGGAGCATAAGGCCAACGGGTAACCTGCTGCTGTCACAGGTTATTAAAGCGCAATTATTATCCAACAAGGCTTCCATTAAGCCATGCGTTACAGTTATTTGCTTGTTGTCCAAAACCACTATACCAATATCTTCTATAGGAATTGTTTTAGTGGTTTTGGCCTCAAACAACTCAGGTAAATCTGCCTTTATAATTTCGGGCATCCTTATTACCATTTGGCAATCTTTCAATGATAAATACGCCGGATTCCCGAAATAAAGCGTACGTTTTATCATTAGAGTGTTATTTAGGGATTATTTTTTCTCATACCTGCTCTGCGCTTCCAATAGAAGCTTTAAATCCTCCTCATCAGCTTTTTTAGCATCATATTTCTTCCTTATGGCATTGAATTCCTCGTATTCTTTATGGGCAATTTCTTCCATTTGTTCATTGCTGACAGATCCGTTGCCCTTTAACAATGCCTGGTCATTCATTAGAAGCAACTTGTCAACTGTATCCTTCCAAAAAGAGAGTGTAAGACATGTCCTGTTTTTTGCTCTAAACTCTGCAGTATCCAAGAAGATGACAATAAGCCTGTTCAGTGAATCCAATTCATCCTCCGAAAGATAATTTTTAGCAATTACTACATCATGTTTTCTTACTATTTGTCCTTCCCATGATGTCAGGCCCATATTAGGTTTATTCTTATCAACTCTTTGAGTTATTATTTCAGCAGCTGTATTGCCTGTTACGGCATATAACAATTTGTTTTGTACGTTTGCGTAAAACATTTGTGTGGATTTGTCCGAAGAATCATAATCAACACTAAGTTTGAATAGATCCCTTAATTTTTGATAAAAGCGCTTTTCTGATGCTCGTATTTCCCTTATTCTCTGTAAAAGTTCGTCGAAGTAATCAGGTCTCCCATCAGGATTTTTTAATCTTTCATCATCAATAATAAAGCCTTTTACCAAATATTCCGACAGGTGCACTGTTGCCCACTGTCTAAATTGCACACCCCTTATACCTTTTACCCTGTATCCTATTGCAAGAATCATTTCAAGGGAATAATATGAGGTTCTGTATGTTTTCCCATCTGAAGCAGTTGTCAAAAAATCTTTGACAACTGATTCTTTAGGCAACTCATTATCTTTTAATATATTAGATATGTGATAACTAATACTTTGCTTGGAGGTGGAAAAAAGTTCTGCCAACTGTAATTGGTTTAACCACACGCTCCCATCTTTAGCATATAAATCAACCTTGCTCTTACCATCTTTGCTTATATACAATATTATATCCTGTCCCATTTTAATACTCTCCTACTGCTACTATTTGTCCTATATGGTTAATCCTTACTTTGACTATTTGATCTAATCCTTTTGATGATCTAAAATCTGTCCATGTTATTCCTTTCATTGTAGCAGACGTATCTACTATGCTTGTTTCTAAATGATGTCTGAATACATAATTCTTAAAGGAGAACTTCTGTACCCTGAACAAATTTGGGCTAATCATGGCATAATTATCGGGATTAAGAAGATCTATATCATGAGGATTGAATCCGGTCGCATTATTTGGGAATACAAAATATTCATTCTGTTTCATTGTAAAAAGGAATTTCCAACCTTCTTTAGCTCTATAATTGGTATCAATCACAGGATATCCTTGGCAAGCTCTACAAGTTGCTTCATAGAATGACACTACATTTTCCTGTAAATTACCATCAGCATCCCTATATACTGCAACATGGTGATTATTGCCTGTATTTACAAAATCTACAGGTATTCTATTTCCCTTTTTATCAAGTATATAATTGCCATCCTTATCTTTTTTATCATGCAAAGCAACAGCATTGCTGATTCCGGAAATTGTAACCCGCTTAATTGTAATACCTTTCTCTTTATTAAGATATATAGGGTTTTCATCCAAATTTGAGAAAGCTTTTTTAGCATCACCGTTAAATTCGGCCAGACGCTGTTCCAAGATTGTTTTAATACCTTTATCCAATACCTTTTCAATCTTAAGATCTGGAGTAATATCCTTTCTGATAGTATATACCTCTTCTAAAGTTGCCATCTTAACTTTTACAGGTATCGCATGTGTCTTCTCCGCATTGAGATATATAGGATTTTTATCTAAGCTATTCTTTCCAGTAAAAGCTTTCTTAGGATCTCCACCATATTCCATCAATCTTGCCAATAGTGCTTCTCTCTCAATCTGGCTAGCAACGTTGGCAATATGTTCAGCAGTAAAACCGGAACCTACTTTTTCCATTTTAGTGCCGTATCTGAAAGACCTGCCATATACTGTCTCCAAATGCAACTGCCCTCTTGGTGTCAGCTGAACCTTTTTGTTAAGACTCCCTCTTTTCTTTGTTTTATTGGTATTTCTGGTTGTAACCTTATTTTTTGCTTTTATAGACACAAGAATACCTTCTATATGTTTCTTGGCTTCCATCCTAAAGTTTACCATAGGGGATTTAAACCTTAATTTCTTGTTTTTATCCCGTTCAAGTTCCTTATTCTCAATTGCATATATTACAGAATTCTTATCACTTCTTGCATTAAGGTTATTTAAGTATTGGATATGGGATGGTTTGGTAAACGCAATAGTTAGAGCATCCATTGCATGATGTCTGTGGTCATTGCGTTTTGTCCAATCTTTAATCCTCCTTATTCTTTGTCCATCTCTGCCCTCTATGATTTCAGTTAATCCTAATTTGTCATACTTGTCCCAATTCAACTCCTGCATCATATCTACAAGCTGCCAATCTTCTCTTAAACGGTCTGTGACTGAACCTGTTGTTGAAGTTACAGTTTTAACTATTGTCCCCAATATCTCTTTAGCCTTCCGGGCTATGTATTGTGTATCCCTTAAATCTCTTGCAATAAAACCCTCCCCTATATCTGCACCTCTCATCAGGAGTTTTTTACGTTTAGATTCACTAGCTCCACCTTTACCTTTAAATAAATCATTAACAGCAGTCTCATATTCGGCAATTTTATCATCTCCATATTTATCCTTCACATAATCATATGCAGTATTGTTCCCCTTTTCTATGTTAATATCCCTAGCCTCCAACGTTTTATTGGAGAATGAATCGTCAAACAATCTTGATTGCGGAATAATATGCTCTATATCAAATGACTTACTGAATAATTGATCCTTTGGTATATATGTATTTGAGTACAATGTTTTGTACCCTCTAGGTTCCAGTTCTTTATAGAGCCTGTATCTTATTATGTCATTTCTACTGACATGAGGAATGCCAAATTCCTTTTGGAGTATTTTTCTATATTCTTCATACTCCTTGGTGGCCTTGCTGATATTCTCCGTATCTTTTTCACGTTCTTTGGCACTCTTCTTAAGTTCTCTTGCCATTTCAATTCTAATCTCATCCGGCTTTCCATATGCCTCAACAGCTGCATTAACAACATTAACCATCTGATTTAGAATTTTCTCTACAACTGGGTTCCTCAAGCTGTTTTTGGGAAGTTCATCCAGTCTATCTTTCAAAACTTTATTCTCTATCTCCTCTTTAGTCAATGAACTTCTGGAATGTCTGTAACCGGCCAGTTCACAAGCCACACTATATTCATTGCCGGCAATAAGGTGAGGCATAATGTTCTTAATGGCTTTTGCACTCAAGCTGCCATAATCATCCTGAAACGAAACCCCAGCAATAATTTTGGCGTATTCTTTATCAAATCCATATTTTGTATGAACAATATTTATTAATGAATCCAAACCTGTATTGGACTTGTCTCCCTCATATGAATATAACAAATGCCATAACTGATACATTGGCTGTATTTCAACCTCCTTATCATCCAACGATACGTTGTAATACAATATATCAGTATTGAAACCAAGTGTTTCAAATATTTCATGAACCAGCCGGATAATCTCATCTGATCTCATCTTTTCAAAATCATACTCTCCATGCCCACTCATCTCAATTATCTTTTCGTATGCTTTAAAAAGAGATGCTTGAGTTTTATTACCTTCTATACTCTTAAAGTTGAGAGATAAGCCTTTATTATCTGAAAACAAGATTTTAACTGCTTCTGATTCAGATATTTTACTCTTATATGAGAGTTCGTTATACAGCAATGTTTTCTCCTCTTCATATAGACGCCTATTGATCTTACCTTTTAACTCAAGATTATTGAGTATTTGCCAAATCTTAAAATTTTGAAAAATTGGAGAAGATTTAGGACACACTTTGTATCCTATTGTCTTCTTCTTAATTTTTCCATCTACCTCAATCTCTATTTCCTTATTCTCAAATTCACATATTGACACCAATCCCTTTTGAGATTTCAGTGTCCTCTGATAGAAAATAATAATATCTCTTATTTCATGCTTAAGATCTTTTGTCAGTTCAGGATGGAATTGGGCTTGCGTTTCCCATATCTTCTCAAATTCGTCAAGATAATCCTGCCTGTAAAAAACTACATTCTTAGTACTAAAATGAGGATCAGCATCAATTTTATCCATCAAATACTTGCCTACAGTAAGATTGCCAAAATAAAGCTCTTTACTTCTATCACTGATACCTCCCAAGTATCCGCTGGAATTATTTATAAAACCATTAAGGTCGCTAATGATGTATGCCAACACATCCTGTGGAACTTCTCCAGTTAAGGCATTTACTCTCCACTTGTACGCTTGATGTTTTTTTTCTTTCCCTTTATTATCAGCTGTGTATATATTATACTTAGCCGAGAAAATTTTGGAAGTATTCAGTTTACCTTTACCAACTATTTGAGCCTTAAACTCATCCGTCAAAATATTGGGATGAAAAGTTTTTTGTATTTCCCAAATTCTGTCAAACTCATTTTGCAAATCTGATTTATAGAAGTCAGGGGAATAATTTTTACCTTTTTCCAATAGCCCCAACATGTACTGGCCTGGAGTTATATTTTCATTATAAAGTTGTTTAGCAATCTCCATCCCATCAATAAGGGTTCCCTCATCACTGGATTTAGTTTTTCTGCTGCTACGATACCCCCTTTTTTTATTAATCATTAGCAATACTCGCGCAAACTCTTCCAATGAAATTTTTTCGCTTGCAGATTTTGCTCTTAACCTAAAGGTTTCAAAAGTTGTTTTGTTACCATTTTCAGATAGAATGGTAGAGTCTGATATCAAATTATTCTCTTTTAGGACCTCAATGAGATTGTCTCTTCTAGCTTTATATCGCTGTAAATTTCTCCTGGATGACCTTTTTAATGTTCTATCAGCATTTGTTGTAATACTCTTGCCTTTTTCAAAATTAGTCATCTCATCAACAGTGAGAGGATTAACTCTTACACCTAGCTTTATAATGGAAGATACTTCATCTGTATTTTCAGCCTCATTAACCACAGCCCATCCAATACTATTGGTTCCCAAATCAAGTCCTAAAATTTTCTTCATATAGTGTGTATATTTTGCTTTTTTATTCTAACTTTGCGCTTACAATAATTGAAGCAATTCACAATAAGGATTATTCCGTTGTGAAAACATTAGGTGCCTCGTCCTTTAACGGGGCTTTTTTGTGTTTTCTAACCTCCCTACAAATTTACTCAAAATATCAAATAATTTATCTGTAAATTAGTTGGTGCAAAGGTAATTGCTGGTTTTGTCAGTTTATGACAAAAAATGGATAGACAATCATGATATTGTACTTAACTAAAAAAAGTTGACACTTATAATGGCAAAAATAAGTGTCAACTTTTTTTAGGTTAATACAAGCAAGGGGTTCCTGTTATATACAGCTCTTCATAATAGGACAAAATGGCGGCGCTACAATTTCCATCTCCTCTTTGCGGACTGGGTGGATAAACCTTACGTGGTGGGAGTGGAGTGAGATGCTGCCGTCGGGATTAGAACGGGGTGCGCCGTATTTGAGGTCTCCTTTTATTACGCATCCTATGGCTGAAAGCTGTGCCCTAATCTGATGATGGCGGCCGGTAAAGAGTTCTACTTCAAGAAGGTAGTATCTTTCGGTTGCCCTGAGGAACTTGTATCTCAGCTTTGCCTCCTTGGCCCCTTGTTTTGGGGTGAGGCTGGTGTATGTCTTGTTCTGCTTTTCGTTTCGGGTGAGGTAGTGGGTGAGGAGCTTTTCATCCTCTTTTGGACGGTTGCACACTACAGCCCAATATGTCTTGTGCATCTGGCCGGTACGGAATGCTTCGTTCAGACGTCCAAGAGCCTTTGAAGTCTTGGCAAAAATTACAGCTCCGCTAACAGGACGGTCCAAGCGATGCACTACACCCATAAACACTGCGCCAGGTTTGTTGTCGCGCTGGGCCACAAACGCTTTAAGGGTAGTGCTCATACACTCATCCTCGGTTTTATCTGCCTGAACAATTTCTCCAGAACGCTTATTGAAAATAAGCAGGTGGTTATCCTCATAAAGGATCCTGCCTGCTATATCATTGAATTCCTGTTGGGAAAGCCTCCTGTACACAGGTGACCCCTCTGCTGCCATACTTTTATTTAATGTATCTGCCATTTCAAGTCCATTTTTCCTCTTCCCGACAATTCCTCTTCAAACCTTCAACACATAATAACCCCATTTGTTCCAATTTTTTTTGGCAGTATTATCACCTTTTCTCTATAGATTTTTGACAATTGGCTGCCTGATGTGTGTTATTGGAGAGGGGCTTCCTTATATCTGTCGGGAATATTCTAGTAAGCTTCCTTCTCGTTAGGGAAGTCACGGCTCTTTACATCTGCTACGTAATTTTTTATAGCATTCAGCGACTCCTCGTGAAGATTTGCGTATCTACGTAAAAACCTTGGAGAGAAGGAATTGTTCAAGCCAAGCATGTCGTGCATTACAAGTACCTGACCGTCGCAGTGAGGGCCGGCACCAATTCCTATTGTTGGGATTTTGATTGCCTCAGACACTTTTTTAGCCAACGCAGCAGGGATTTTTTCCAATACAATTGCAAAGCAACCTGCTTTCTCAAGTGCAATAGCATCTTCAATAAGCTTATTTGCTTCTGCTTCCTCTTTAGCTCTTACTGCATAAGTGCCAAATTTATGGATTGACTGAGGTGTAAGACCTAGATGGCCCATAACAGGAATACCGGTAGAGAGGATGCGTTCCACACTTTCCATAATCTCACTACCGCCCTCCATTTTAACTGCATCTACCTCAGACTCTTTCATTATCCTGATAGCACTTCTTACAGCCTCTTTAGGATTACCCTGATATGTTCCAAATGGCATATCGCAAACTACAAGAGGATTTTTTACTGCACGCATGACACTTTGTGCATGATAAATCATCTGATCTATGGTAATAGGGAGTGTTGTCTCGTGTCCTGCCATAACATTGGCAGCTGAGTCTCCAACCAGAATAATGTCAATTCCTGCCTGGTCAACAATACCGGCAAAAGTATAATCATAGGCGGTAAGCATTGCAATCTTTTCGCCTTTTACTTTCATTTCCAATAGTTTGTGAGTTGTAATAACTCTCTGTTTTCCTTCTACTGACATGATATTTAAGTTAAGTAGTAAAATATAGTGCAAAGCAACTGAAAAAAAACAATAAAAGCAAACAGAGGGGGATAGTACCTGCATTCTGCCACTTTGTCAGTTTTTCACCTTTGGCACAAAGTTAGTTCTAATGGATAATGTCCGCGACAGGGATAGGATTTATGAAAATCTGTCGGGATAAGGAAATTGAATAAAAACTGAAAAAATATAAATTTTAAGGAGATTAAAATTATGGGAAAGATTATTGGAATTGACCTTGGTACTACCAACAGCTGCGTAGCAGTAATGGAGGGAAATGAGCCTACAGTTATCATTAACAGTGAGGGCAAAAGAACTACTCCTTCTGTAGTTGCATTTACAGAGGGTGGCGAGAGAAAAGTTGGTGATCCTGCAAAAAGACAGGCTATTACCAATCCAACCAACACCATTTTCTCTATCAAGAGATTTATGGGTGAGACTTATGACAACGTTGCAGGCGAGATTTCGCGCGTGCCTTATAAAGTAGTTAAAGGTGATAACAACACACCAAGAATTGATATCAACGGCAGATTGTATTCACCACAGGAGATCTCTGCAATGGTTCTTCAGAAAATGAAGAAGACTGCTGAGGATTATCTTGGCCAGGAGGTAAATGAGGCTGTAATTACAGTTCCTGCTTACTTTAACGATGCTCAGAGACAGGCTACTAAAGAGGCTGGTGAGATTGCAGGTCTAAAAGTAAGACGTATTATCAATGAGCCTACAGCAGCAGCACTTGCATATGGTTTGGATAAAAAGGATCAGGAGTCTAAAGTTGCTGTATTTGACCTTGGTGGAGGTACATTTGATATCTCAATCCTTGAGTTGGGTGACGGTGTATTTGAGGTAAAATCAACTAATGGTGATACTCACCTTGGTGGTGATGACTTTGACCACGTAATCATTGAGTGGTTGGTAAACGAGTTCAAGAGCGAGAACGACGGTATCGACCTTTCAAAAGATCCTATGGCTCTTCAGAGACTTAAAGAGGCTGCAGAGAAAGCTAAAATTGAGCTTTCAAGCCAGACTTCTACAGAGATCAACTTGCCATACATTATGCCAGTTAACGGTATTCCAAAACACTTGGTAAAAACTCTTACAAGAGCAAAATTTGAGCAGTTGGCTGATTCTCTAATCCAGAGAACCATTGAGCCTTGCCGCAAAGCGCTTCAGGATGCAGGCCTTTCAGCTTCTGATATCAATGAGGTACTATTGGTTGGTGGTTCAACCCGTATCCCTGCCATTCAGGAGATCGTTAAGAAGTTCTTTGGCAAAGAGCCTAACAAGAGCGTTAACCCAGACGAGGTAGTTGCTATTGGTGCAGCAATCCAGGGTGGTGTACTTACCGGTGATGTTAAAGATGTTCTACTATTGGACGTTACTCCACTTTCATTGGGTATTGAGACTTTCGGTGGCGTGTTCACAAAACTTATTGAGAGCAACACCACAATCCCTACAAGAAAATCACAGGTATTCTCAACAGCTGCAGACAACCAGCCTTCAGTAGAGATTCACGTGCTTCAGGGTGAGAGACCAATGGCTAAAGATGACAAGACTATCGGCCGCTTCCACTTGGATGGAATTACCCCAGCTCCACGTGGCGTTCCTCAGATTGAGGTTACATTTGATATTGACGCAAACGGTATCCTTAATGTATCTGCTAAAGATAAAGCTACCGGCAAAGAGCAGCAGATTAGAATTGAGGCTTCTTCTGGACTTTCAGAGGACGAGATCAAGAGAATGCGTGACGAGGCTAAGGCTAACGAGGCTAAAGATAAAGAGGAGCGTGAGAGAATTGACAAGCTTAACAACGCAGACGCAATGGTATTCCAGAGCGAGAAGAACCTTAAAGAGTATGGTGATAAGATCCCTGCTGATAAGAAATCGGCAATTGAGGATGCTACCAACAAACTTAAAGAGGCTCACAAAGCTGCCAACGTTGCAGAACTTGACAAATTGACTGAGGCTTTGAACGCAGCATGGCATGCAGCCAGCGAGGATATGGCAAAAGCAGCTCAGGCAGCTGGTCCTCAGGGCGGTGCTCAGGGTGCTAACCCAGGTGCAGGTGCACAGGGTAGCAAAGACGGCGAGGTAACAGACGTTGACTTTGAAGAAGTAAAATAAGTAAGATAAATAATATCAAATAGCGTGGGCTCAATGAGTTCCACGCTATTTCCTTTTTAAGGGTTCATGTTTTGTGCGTATTTGGGATAAGAGATAAGGGTATCAAAAAAGAGCCAACCACTCGAAAGCGGTTGGCTCTTTATGTATGACGCTGGGAATATCTTAGAAATCCAAGCGATAATAAATATTTGGTAGTGATATACCTGATTTATCGTAACGAAGCATACCAGTGCTAAAGTCATAGCGTTCTGCGTATGGTGTTTCGTTCTGTAGAATGTTTACACCTTCAAAGGCAATTGTATGACTCACATTCTTGCAGTTAATCTTATAGCTGATAGTAAGGTCAAGAATGCTGGTTGGATCGAACTGTAGTGACATTGCCATATCATCCTTATAGATAGGTTGATCATTGATGATGCCAGCAGCTACATTGGCTCTCATGGCATCTACATCAATAGGCGTGTGGCGAAGACCGCCTTGTAGTGTGTACTTAAGACTCACGTTGAAGACGTTCTGTTTTCTCTTACCAAGCATCCACTCTTTACCGCCTAGAACCTTCACCATATAGCCACGGTCGTACAATTGGTTACGCCATTTATTGTCGAGTCCGCGATATTCAGCTTTGAATAGGGAGCCGTTTACTTGTCCATAGAATCCTTTGCTCATGTAGTGCTCTAGGGTGATATCGGCACCGTAGTTGCGGGTATTACCTTGGTTAACCAATGGCTCTTCAATATAATTAAACAAACGGTTTACCGTACAGAATGTACTTCCATTGATACCAACAGGGGTATCGAAACCATACTGGTAATAAGCGTTAATACGCAAGTTAAGGTCCTCTTTGAACTTATACATATATGAGGCAAGCAGGTGATGAGCCTTAGAGAAACCTAGGTCTTTGTTAGCCATAGTGCCATCATCATTGCGGAAGAAATAAGCATCCAGCTTCTCAATCATGGAGTGCAATCCATAGCCGATAGAAATTGAATGACGCTCACCTGGTTCCCATTTTATGCTGGCACGCGGCTCTACACTATAATCTTTGGAAAGGAGAAAATAGCTGACTGACATACCAAAGTTGATGCTCAAATTATCAGTAGGCTTCCAAAGGTTTGACCAGAATATGCTTGCCAATCCCGTATTGTCCTTAGTTGCATAATATGGGGTATCCGATACGGGCTCATATACGTTCTCTGCAGTGCGGAAGTTAAGATCAAAGAAGCGGTGCGAATACTCACCACCAAACTGAACAAGCCAGCTAGGAGTAATCTGTTTGGACAGTTCTGTATTGAACACAGCGCGGTCTTCATTCTGCTTCAGGTAACTGAAAGGATAGTTCTTACCTTCAAAACCGATAGGTTTATAATTATCATCAAAGATAAGGCCCCAATATTCCATGTTTACTTTGTTGTGCTGCATGTTGTATGCCATAGTGGTACGCCATGTCCATTTATTGTCGAAGTGAATCTTATGCGATGCACCTATAACAGCATTGTGGAGGCTACCCTCCTGGTCAGAAGCATCATATATAGAGTGGATGTCTTCGATGTCCAGTTCCACATCCCAAGACTTGTCTATAAAACCTAAAGCAAAAATAGAAAAGGTTCCTGCTTTTTTAGTTGGAAAATTCAATTTAAACGATAGATCTTGGAAGTCATACTGCGAACCATATGTCTCAATGAGTTTCAGTTTACGAGCGATTGTGGAGAATCCGTAGCGGTAGTTCAAGATGTAACTGGAGTTGTTATTCTTGGAAATAGGACCTTCACTTGTCCACTCAATGCCCACTGTACCCACCTGCACACCGTTCTCATATTTAGAGTTGTTGCCTGCTCGCATCCTTACGTCGAACACACCACTGAGGGCGTTGTTGTAGCTGGAATTGAATGTGGAAACGAAAAAGTCGGAGTTAGTGGTGACATTAGCGTTAAGTGCGCTCACCATACCGAAACCTGCACTATAGAGGTCTGCAAAATGGTTTGGGGTAAAGATTTCCACTCCTTCCAAACGGTATTGCATGAACTGAGGTGCGTTACCATGTACGGAAATACCGTTGCCGTCACCTTGTCCTGCCACACCAGCGAAGGCTGTTACTAATCGGGCAGGGTCGTTATAACCACCGGCATATCGGCTGGCTTCCTCCATTGAGAGCATCATACCGCCCACCAATGCTGTGGGATTGACTGTAGCTACCTTATTTACACGAGGTTTTACCACTACTTCGGATAGTTCTAAATTGTTTTCACGAAGGGTGATATCAAGCACTACATCTTTGGCACCTGCCACTAGTACTTCCTTTAATATGCTCGGCTCATAGCCAACATAAGAGGCCTCAATTGTGTAACGTCCCGATTGATTTATATTGAAGCTAAACTCACCATCAATATCGGTTGCTGCACCTGTTCCCGGAAGTTCTATCACCTTCACAGCAGCTCCAATGAGCGTTTCACCTGTGATTGCGTCAGTGACCCTACCTTTTATCGTTTGTGCCACAACACTTTGTGGCAAGAAAATGCTGATCATAACTACAAAGAGCATGATCAGTTTGCGAATAATAGATTTGTTAACATTCATCTTATTTGGATGTTTATTTGAAGCACAAATATACAATGTTTTTTGTGTAAAGAATAAGAAAGCGCATGGTTTGTGCACGGATACTAACCCAGTAGCCATGAAAATGATTGAATTAGATTGAACATAAATGGAAAAAGCATCTGCTATGGCGTAAGAATGGCCCCGGAATCTAGTATCTCATCTCAGATACATCCTCGCCAGCAGCCATCATTGTGCGTATTTGGGTTGAGGAAATGTTTACCATAGGGGCGTCTATGAAGATTGCCCCTTTTTCTGAGCAAAGTGCTTGGGTGTCAACACCTTCTCTTGGGTATACCAATATGGGGTATCTGTTGAGGATTTCCTCTCCCCGATACCATTTGTGAAGGATGTTGATGTTGTCACCACCCATAAGGAGTGCAAAATGTCTATCGGGATACTGCTCCGACAATTTTTGCAGGGTGTTGTATGTGTACAATGGCGGCTCCAGGTGGAATTCAATGTCTGAGGCGGTGAATTTTTCTTCCCGACAGTCAGTAGCGGAGGCAGAACTCGAACCTGTATCCACAATATATTCAGCATTCAACTTCCTAACCACCCTCTGCAGATCCTCCCATCTCAAGTTTGCATCCTGGAGGGTATTGCTTTCCTTCATTGGGTTTTTGGGGCTGAGTACAAAGCACAGCTGCTCTACCCATGGCAGAGACGCAACGAATTTTGCAACAGAGGCGTGGCCTATGTGGAAGGGATTGAAACTTCCAAAGTAGAGGACTGTAAGTTTCTCTATGTTAGTGTGGTAGAAAAGGCGGAAGTTGGTCCTTATCTGGTTTCGGATGCGGCGGAATTCACTTTTTATGAACTCGGGGGTGCCGGTGGCTTCCGACGGGTCTTCAAATCCTATGTGGAGCCTGTGCTTCACTTTTCCGGTGAAAGCGGGGCAGGATTCGTTTGCTCCGCCGCACACTGTTATTACGTAGTCCCATTCCTGCTGTAGATATATGGAAACATCTTTTGGGGTGTGGGATGATATGTCAACCCCAGCCTCCAGCATGGTCTCAACTGCAAGTGGATTTACTTGGGCAGCTGGTCTGGTCCCTGCGGAGTGCACCTCAATGTTGCTGCTGAATGATTGCAGAAAGCCGTGGGCCATCTGGCTGCGGCAGCTGTTTCCGGTACAGAGGATAAGGATTCTCATTCTCTTGTTTATTTTTCCTGGAAGTCTGATACCATCTGCTCAGCTTTTGCAAGGGCCTCTTCAAGGTTGTCGTTGACTAGAACAACGTCAAACTTGTCTGCGTATGTTAGCTCCTCTGTAGCTTTTGCAACACGGCGCTCAATTGCCTCAGCCGAGTCTGTGCCGCGGCCCACAAGTCTGTTCCTTAACTCTTCTACTGATGGTGGCTGGATGAATACTGCAAGTGCATTGTTCCCATACAATTTCTTAAGGTTAACTCCTCCTTTCACATCTATATCAAAAATTATGATATTCCCTTTTGCCCAAATACGTTCCACTTCAGAAACAAGAGTGCCGTAGTATGAGCCTGCGTAAACCTCTTCGTACTCTACAAACTCTCCGTTGCGGATCTTTGTTTCAAATTCTTCTGTTGAGAAGAAGTAATAGTCTTTGCCGTTTTTCTCTTGGCCTCTTGGAGCACGTGATGTTGCTGATACTGAGAATTCAAGGCAGTTGAATTTGCTCAACAGATGTCTCACGATTGTGCTTTTTCCTGCTCCCGATGGTGCAGAGAAGATTATCACTTTCTTTTTCATATTGCTCATTTTGTCTTTGTCAAGCTGTTTTTCCGTTCAAACTGTCGGGAAGACCCTTATAGGGTCCGCCCTGTGAACCCTATAAGGGGTCCGGCAGACAAAGATAACCATTTGGTTTGTAAGAATTGCAGATATTTTATATTTTTGCGGCCTATTTTAATAAGGTATTCATTAACAAAAAACATAGAAATAAAATGATTTCTTACAAAGAGTTGGGCTTGGTAAACACTAAAGAGATGTTTGCTAAAGCAATTGAGGGCGGTTATGCTATCCCTGCTTTCAACTTCAATAACATGGAGCAGATGCAGGCTATCATCAAAGCTGCTGTTGAGACAAAGTCTCCAGTTATCCTTCAGGTTTCTAAAGGCGCACGTCAGTACGCTAACGCTACACTTTTGCGTTATATGGCTCAGGGTGCAGTTGAGTATGCAAAAGAGTTAGGTTGCGAGAAACCACAGATTGTTCTTCACTTGGATCACGGTGATACTTTTGAGACTTGCAAAAGCTGTATCGATTCAGGTTTCTCTTCAGTAATGATTGACGGTTCTCACCTTCCATACGAGGAGAACGTTGCCCTTACAAAGAAAGTTGTTGAGTACGCTCACCAGTTTGATGTAACTGTTGAGGGCGAGCTTGGCGTTCTTGCAGGTGTTGAGGATGAGGTTTCTTCAGACCACCACACATATACTAACCC
>JAZLBB010000010.1:0-3912 GCA_045613465.1 Candidatus Egerieisoma sp. | reverse complement strand
GCAGGACCTATGCCTGCGCAGCGGTCGGCAATTCATTGTTTCTTTTTCCTTTGCAGTGGTACAGTGCTTGCGGAAATAGGGGGGAAGACCTATCTCATTAAGGAGCACGAACTTGTGGTAATTCCGGCGGGGCAGATGTTTTCGGTTAAGTATTTCGAGAACAGCCGAGGGTATATGGGAGGGTTCCATCCACGGCTTTTCCCAAATGAGAATCTGCTTTCCAAGTATGATTTTATGAGGGTGTGGGGATCGCCAAAGATTGAGTTGGATCCGGTTTCCTTTTCCCGACAGCTTCCTCTGTTTGACCGTATGTATGAGGAGTTTGCAACTGAAAAGCCCGGGTTTGAAATCATAAAGGCCTACCTGAATGCCATCTTGGCAGAGGCGGATGCGGTGTATAGGAAGACCATAAAAGAGGTGGTGATGCACAACAACAGTATCTGCAGCAGGTTCCTGGAGATGCTTTTCTCAGGGAAGGAAGGTGCTCAGATCATGCAGGTTGCGGAGTATGCACGCGAGTTGAACATAACACCCAACCATCTGAACAAGATTGTGAAGGGGGCAACGGGAAAGTCTACATCTACTTGGATTGAGGAGGCTGTTATGCAGAGGGCCAAGGCGCTGCTTGCCACAACTGATCTCCCTTTAAGCGAGATTGCGGCCCGCACGGGCATTATGGACCAGTCTTATTTTGCAAGGAAGTTCAAGAAACACGAGGGAGTTTCCCCATCCGAATTCAGGCAGAGGAGATGACGAAAGTTCCGTTACGTAGTGAATGATTGATTTGTCCTAAATGAGGATGCCATAATGCCAATGGAACTCCTGCAGAATGCATATTTTTGCACATTAAATTTTATGAGAATGAGAATGTGTTCAAAAAAGGTATTGGCAGCTGTAGTTGCCATGATGTGTATCAGTGCAAGTGCTGAAGCAGGTAATATAAGCTATCGGGAGGAAAATAACCCAAATAAAGATACTGTTACTGTTCTTGCGGAGGTGGCAGTGATTGCCAAGATGAAGCAGAAAAATGATTTGAGGCAGGAACCACTGTCGGCTACGGTCATAAAGTTGGGGGAAATTGAGAGGAAGAATGTTACCTCTCTTGCTGATATGGCAATGCAAACTCCTAACCTGTATATCCCGTCTTATGGTTCAAGAATGACCTCTTCAATATATGTAAGGGGATTGGGCAGCAGAATTGATCATCCTGCAGTTGGAATGTATGTAGACAATATTCCGTTTCTTAACAAGAACGGTTTTGATTCAGATCTGTGGGATATAATGAGAATGGAAGTTCTCCGTGGCCCTCAGAGTACACTGTATGGCAGAAATACTGTAGGAGGAATTATAAATATATATACCTTGTCTCCAATGGTTTATCAAGGTACAAGGCTCCAGGCAGGTTACAGCAGCGGAAATACTTACAACTTCAAGGGCTCTGTGTATGCCAAACCCGGTGATAAATTTGCCTTCAGTATTGGTGCAAATTACAGGAAATCAGACGGATTCTTTACCAATGCCACTACCGGTGAGGATGTGGATTGGGAGGAGAGCAACTCATTGAGGGCCCGTCTGGTGTATACTCCAACAAGCCGTCTTACTATAGATAATTCGTTTATGGCAGGTTACGTTGAGCAGGGCGGTTATGCTTACGGCATGTACAATCCGGAAACGGGTGCAATTGCACAGGTGGGCTACAACGATCTTTGTGGTTATGAGCGTACTACAATTTCCAACGGACTTTCTGTGAGCTACAATACAGGCAAGCACATTTTCTCAAGCGTTACCTCGTGGCAGATGCTGGATGACTGCATGACATTGGATCAGGATTTTACCCCTGCCAGCATGTTTACATTGCAACAGGCTCAGAAGGAGAATACATTTACGCAGGATTTTACTGTAAAGAGAGCAGAGGATGGCAGGAAATGGCAGTGGCTGAGCGGACTGACCCTTTTCTACAAGGATATGGAGATGGATGCTCCTGTTACCTTTAAAGAGGATGGTATCAATACCCTTATATTGGGAAACATCAATGGAATGTTCCAAGGTATGCAAGCACCTATGAATACAGCAAAACTGCAGTTTGCCAAGGATGAGTTTCTTCTATCAAGCAAATTTGACCTCCCTGTATATGGAGCGGCGCTGTACCACCAGTCGCAACTGAGTGTGGGCAAGTTTACCTTTACTGCAGGCTTGAGATTGGATTACGAGAAGGCTAAAATTGACTATATTTCAAACAGTTCGGTAGACTATATCTACAGCATGAAGGTACAGATGGGACCAATGCTCAGGGAGATTAAAGTGGAGAGTGGTGTGAATACAACCTTGTCTGACAAGCTGGAGCAAGATCACCTTGAATTGCTTCCAAAATTTGCCCTGCAGTACTCATTGGAGGAAAAAGGAAATCTGTATGCTTCTGTTTCTAGAGGTTTTAAAGCTGGAGGATACAATACCCAGATTTTCTCCGATATCCTCCAGAATCAGGTGAAATCAGACCTTATGGCAGATCTTATGAGCAAAGCCGGCGGTTCGCTTGGCTCAATTGGTGGCGCAATGGGTGGAGGGGCCCAGGCTCCATCTTACACTGTAGACGAAATCATTACCTACAAACCAGAGTATAGCTGGAACTATGAGGCTGGAGCGCACCTTACATTGGGTAAAATAGCTGCAGACGCATCAATATTCTATATTGATTGTACAGATCAGCAGCTTACAGTTTTTCCCGACGGTAAAACAACAGGGCGTATGATGACAAATGCCGGCAAAACCAGAAGTATGGGTGTGGAATTGGCGCTGAATGCACAGGTTACCCCAGCATTGAATATTGGTGCAAGCTACGGACACACAAATGCGGAGTTTGTAAAATATAATGATGGCATAAATGATTATAAAGGCAATTATGTTCCGTATGTGCCGCAGAATACACTTGCTGCAAATGCCTCATATTCTTTTTATAACTTAGGAATTTTTGCAGATATGGTGCAGTTGAGATTGGGTTATAACGGTATTGGTAAGGTATACTGGAATGAGGCTAATGATATGAGTCAGGGCTTCTATTCGCTGGTAAATGCATCTGTATATGCACAGAAAGGTGATTTCTCTGTTGAATTGTGGAGCAAGAACCTAACTGATACAGATTATAACGCTTTCTATTTTGTTTCGGTTGGCAATGCATTTTTCTCAAAAGGAAGACCTGCAGAATTTGGAATTACATTATCTTTGCAACTCTAACAGACAAATCGTTATAAGCTATGAATAAGAGACTCAAATGGGGACTCACTGCGGTAGTTCTTGCAGGTGCAGCCGCCTTGGGTGCATACTCAATGTTGCCGCAGGAGAATAAGGATCTTGCAGCAGCCGACAAAGTATCAAAAGCCCAGCCCAAGAAGAACATTCTTAATGTTAATGCAATCATTGCAAAACCACAGACCCTTTCAGACAATATTTTCATCAACGGTAGCCTTCTTCCCGACGAGGAGGTAGACCTTACCTTTGAAACCTCCGGCAAGATTGTGGAGATCAACTTTAAGGAGGGATCATTTGTAAAGAAAGGGGACCTTCTTGCAAAGGTGAATGACAGACATCTTCAGGCACAGTTGCAGCGTCTTACAGCACAGGTAAAACTGGCAGAGGACAGGGTTTACCGCCAGAGCACCCTTTTGGAGAGGGATGCTGTGAGCCAGGAGGCTTTTGAACAGGTGAAGACAGATCTTGCAACTTTGAAGGCAGACATTGAGGTAGTGAAGGCAAACATAGCCCTTACAGAACTCAAGGCCCCGTTTGACGGTGTGATTGGACTTAGAGGTGTGAGTGTGGGTTCATAC
Organism: Candidatus Egerieisoma sp.; assembly: GCA_045613465.1. Classification (GTDB taxonomy): domain Bacteria; phylum Bacteroidota; class Bacteroidia; order Bacteroidales; family UBA932; genus Egerieousia. The sequence continues at coordinate 88 of JAZLBB010000010.1, read as the reverse complement.
GCTACCCCTTCTACATTTGTGGCAAAACTTACCAAACTTTCCCCAATAAAGGTGGAGTTTGCGGTGCCTGAGCACTATGCAGACGATG
>JAZLBB010000009.1:0-19683 GCA_045613465.1 Candidatus Egerieisoma sp. | reverse complement strand
ACTGATTAAAACCAATGTCTGGATTAATTGGAAAAAAAATCGGAATGACTTCCGTTTTCGATGCAGAGGGTAGAAATATCCCTTGCACCGTTATTGAGGCTGGTCCGTGTGTTGTTACGCAGATTCGTACAGAAGAAACAGATGGTTATTGCGCTGTACAGCTTGCCTATGACGAGAAAAAAGAAAAACACACCAGCGCCCCACTTATGGGTCACTTTAAAAAGGCAAATACCACTCCTAAACGCAAACTTGTTGAGTTCGCTAACGATTTCAACAAAGAGTTGCAGCTAGGTGATACCATTACCGTGTCTGACATCTTCGTAGAGGGTGAGGAGTCATGGGTAGATGTAACTGGTATCTCTAAAGGTAAAGGCTTCCAGGGTGTTGTTAAACGTCACGGCTTTGCCGGTGTAGGCGGACAGACCCACGGTCAGCACAACAGACTACGTGCTCCTGGTTCACTAGGTGCATCTTCATGGCCTTCAAGAGTATTCAAAGGTATGAGAATGGCTGGTCGCACAGGTGGTGACAGAGTTAAAATCCTTAACCTTAAAGTTATCAAAGTTATCCCTGAGAACAACTTGATCCTTGTTAAAGGTTCAATCCCAGGTGCTAAAGGTTCTTATGTAATTGTGGAGGAGTAATGTCTATGGAATTAGCAGTATTGAAAATTGACGGAACAGAGTCAGGAAAGAAAGTGACTTTGAACGAGCAGGTATTTGGCTTGGAGCCAAATGATCACGCAATTTACCTAGACGTTAAGCAATACCTTGCAAATCAGCGTCAGGGTACTCACAAGAGTAAAGAGAGATGGGAGGTTGCCTACAGTACCAAGAAAATCGTAAGACAGAAAGGTTCTGGTGGTGCACGTCACGGAAGTATCAAATCCAACATCTTCGTAGGTGGTGGTAGAGTATTCGGTCCACAGCCAAGAAGCTATGGTTTTAAACTAAATAAAAAGCTTAAACAGCTTGCACGTTTCTCTGCATTGTCATACAAAGCTAAAGAGAACGTTATTACAGTAGTAGAGCCATTTGCTATGGAGGCACCTAAAACTAAAGAGTTCATCAGCATCTTGAACAACATCAAGGCTAACAGCAGAAGAGTTCTTTTTGTGCTTCCTGAGAATTCAAATAATATTTACTTGTCGTCACGTAACTTGGAGAACGTTAAAGTTACCAACGTTAACGAGCTTTGCACTTATGACATCATGAATGCATACAGCGTAGTTTTCGTAGATGGTACACAGGACGCTCTTTACACTGAGTATGGACGCTAAAAAACCGGAAAACGATGGGAATTTTAATTAAGCCTTTAGTAACAGAGAAAATGACGATTCAGGGCGAGAAATTGAATCGTTACGGTTTTGTAGTTGATCGTTCAGCTAACAAGATTGAGATCAAAGCTGCGATTGAGCAATTGTATGGTGTTAACGTAAAAGATGTAAATACCGTTAACTACCACGGAAAAAAGAAGAGCCGCTACACTAAAGCGGGTTTATTGTCAGGCCGTGCAAACCACTTCAAGAAAGCGTATGTAACTTTGGCCGGTGAAGATAAGATTGATTTCTACAGCAACATTTAAGAGATGGCAGTACGTAAATTTAAACCGGTTACTCCCGGTCAAAGAAATAAAGTAATTAGCGCATTTGACGAGATTACATGTTCAGTTCCTGAGAAATCTTTGTTGGCTCCACTAAAAAGAACTGGTGGACGTAACAACTCAGGTAAAATGACTATGCGCTATATTGGTGGCGGTCACAAAAAAATGTACCGTATCATTGATTTCCTAAGAAACAAAGATAACTATACCGCTACAGTTAAAACTATTGAGTATGATCCAAACCGCAGTGCAAGAATTGCATTGGTGGTTTACGCAGATGGCGAGAAACGCTACATTATTGCTCCAAAAGGCATTAAAGTAGGACAGGTTATTGCTTCAGGTGCAGGCGTTGCTCCAGAGGTAGGTAACACTCTATTCTTGTCAGAGATTCCGTTAGGAACATTTGTTCACAACATTGAGCTTATCCCTGGTCAGGGTGCTGCTATGGCACGTTCAGCAGGTTGCTACGCTCAGCTTACAGCTCGTGAGGGCAACCACGCTATCCTAAGATTGCCTTCAGGCGAGACCAGAATGGTATTGGTAACTTGCCGTGCTACTGTAGGTGTTGTATCAAATGCAGACCACAACTTGGAGTCACATGGTAAAGCTGGTCGTAAACGTTGGTTGGGCCGCAGACCTCGCGTTAGAGGTGTTGTAATGAACCCGGTTGATCACCCTATGGGTGGTGGTGAAGGCCGTGCTTCAGGAGGTCACCCTCGTTCAAGAAAAGGCTTGCCAGCTAAGGGTTACAAGACAAGAAACCCTAAAAAGACTACCAAGAAATTTATCATTGAAGGTAGAAAGAAATAACGGATTAAACTGAATAGAGCATTATGAGTCGTTCAATTAAAAAAGGTCCTTATATTGAGGCTAGCCTAGAGAAAAGAGTTCTTGCTATGAATGAGTCAGGCAAGAAAGATGTAGTGAAAACCTGGTCAAGAGCCAGCGTAATTTCGCCAGACTTTGTTGGTCATACTATTGCAGTTCATAACGGAAACAAGTTTATTCCGGTATATGTAACTGAGAATATGGTAGGTCACAAGTTCGGAGAGTTTGCTCCGACAAGAACCTTCAAAGGTCACTCTGGTAATCGTAAATAGTATAATGAAACACAGATTACAGTAAAATGGGAGCTCGTAAAAAATTAATGGCCGAAAGGCAGAAAGAGATAAAAAAACACACAGCTATAGCAAAGCTGAATGATGTTCCTACCTCTCCCCGTAAAATGCGCCTAGTTGCGGATATTATCAGAGGTGTTGAGGTTAATCGTGCTTTGGATATTCTTAAATATTCAAAGAAAGAGGCTTCAGTTCGTCTAGCAACTCTTCTACGTTCTGCAATTGCAAACTGGGAGGCTAAGAACGAGGCAGACAAAAAAGAGTTGGAGAATGGTAACGTAGTAGTAGCTACTATCATGGTAGGTCAGGGTCGTTCTCTTAAGAGAATCAGAACTGCACCTCAGGGTAGAGCTGCTAGAATCAGAAAACGTTCTAACCACGTTACTATCATTTTGGATAAAAAAGCCGTTAAATCAGAGGAGAAATAATCATGGGACAGAAAACTAATCCAATAAGCAATAGACTTGGTGTTATCCGTGGCTGGGACTCTAACTGGTACGGCGGAAAAGACTACGCAGCAAAGATTCTTGAGGATACAAAAATCCGTGAGTATCTAAACGCTCGTTTGGCAAAAGCAAGTCTTTCAAAAATCGTTATTGAGAGAACACTTAAACTAATCACAGTAACTATCCACACTGCAAGACCTGGTGTTATCATCGGTAAAGGTGGTCAGGAGGTTGACAAACTAAAAGAGGAGTTGAAGAAAATCTCTAACAAAGAGGTTCAGATCAACATCTTTGAGGTAAAACGTCCTGAGGTTGATGCAAATATCATTGCAAACAACATCGCAAGACAGGTAGAGGGTAGAGTATCATACCGTAGAGCTATTAAAATGGCTATCGCAACTACTATGAGAATGGGTGCTGAGGGTATTAAAGTACTTATCAGCGGTCGTCTTGGTGGTGCTGAGATGGCTCGTTCAGAGCTTTACAAAGAGGGTAGAACTCCACTTCACACTTTCCGTGCAGATATCGACTACGCACTAGCAGAGGCTCACACTAAAGTTGGTGTTCTTGGTATCAAAGTATGGGTTTGTAACGGTGAGGTTTATGGTAAGAGAGATCTTACTCCTAACGCTGGTGTTAGCGCTAACTCAGGTGCTCAGGGTAACCAGGGCAACAGAGGCGGTAACAGAGGCAGAAGAGATAACCGCAAAGGTGGCAAACCACGTGCTAAAAAAACTCAAGAGTAATTTAATTTACCCTATATAAAAAAGAGGAATCGGTAACGGTTCCTCTTTTTTTGTAGAAACGCGCTAGAAAGTGGGGCGTTTTCTGCTCGGATTGCCTGGCGATACGGGTTCGCGCCAGAAGAGGTGCCATTTTCTGCTCGGAATATTCTGTTTTGTAGAAACGCGCTAGAAAGTGGGGTGTTTTCTGCTCGGATTGTCTGGCCATACGGGTTCGCGCCAGAAGAGGTACCTTTTTCAGCTCGGAATATAGGAGCGTTGTGGGGAATGGGGATTTGTGTTATTTTTGTAGAGACAATTGGCAATTTGAATGTTTACAGTACTCCTTATAACGTTTAGTGGTATTGGCATCGGATATCTGATGCGATATATGGGATGGCTTAGTGTGCTGCAGAAGAGCATTTCATGGACTATTTATCTTCTGCTGTTTTTCTTTGGTCTGCAAGTGGGTGCAAATGAATTGGTCGTTAATAATTTAGATACTCTTGGCCTTCAGGCTTTGGCAATATCAGTTGCAGGTTCTTTGGGAAGTGCTATAGCTGCACTGGCTGTATACAGGTTGGTGTTTAAAAGAGAAGCTTTGCATAAAAACGGCGCAGATAAAACATCCATGATATCTATGGAAGAGGAGTCTGCAAATGGTAATCAGTTGCCCCCATCACATCAGTCTAAAATAATGAACTTCCTTGGAGGTTTTGTAGTTGTAGCATTTTTTGTGGTGGGATGTTTTATAGGTCTGTCGGGAAGAGTGCCAAAGGTATTCCTAGAGGGAATTTTTTCCATGTATGTTCTGTACGCTCTTATGTTTCAGGTGGGTATGAGTATTGGTTGCGATAAGCGGCTAAAGGAGATTCTTTTGAGCCTAAGACTAAGGATGCTCTTGTTGCCGTTGGGTACGATAGTTGGAACACTTCTGGTTGTGGCGGCAACAAGCTTGTGCATTAGGGATCTTAAGTTATGGGATTGCTTGGCCGTGGGGGCAGGATTTGGTTATTATTCGTTATCATCTGTGCTCATTACACAGATTAAGGAACCGGTTTTAGGAGTGGCATTTGCAGCGCAACTTGGTACTATTGCCCTTATGGCAAATATTATGAGGGAAGTTATCACACTCCTATTTGCACCATTGCTATTTAGATTTTTTGGGAAGTTGGCTCCTATATCGGTGGGTGGCGCAACATCAATGGATTCTACACTTCCGGTTATTACTGCAGTGTGCGGCAAGGAGATGGCATTTATCTCTATTTTTCATGGGGTATTGGTAGATTTTTCTGTTCCGTTTCTGGTTACATTTTTTGCCTCATTGTAATGAGGTTCAGTTTTTTTAAGTACCTTTATCAGTCAAATGAAAACTATCTAAAATTTAACTATATGAAGAGACTATTTAAAGTATCAGCAGTTCTTACTGCAACATTGGCTCTAATGCTAAGTGCTTGTACTCCTTCTGGTTCTACAGCTAAAACAGAGGGTGGCACTTGCAGATTGGAAAGAGTAGCCCCTGCACAAGTTGGCATGGATGCTGAAAGACTTGTAAAAGTGGATGATGTAATCAATGCTTCAATTGAGAAAAAAGAGATTCCTGGAGCAGTTCTTGCTGTTGTAAGAGACGGTAAAATGGCTTACATAAAAGCATACGGAAACAAGAGCGTATATCCAGAAGTTGTTCCTATGACAGAAGATGTTGTTTTTGACCTTGCATCTTGCAGTAAAGTGGTGGGTACAGCAATGAGTATGGCTCATCTTCTTGAGAATGGCGGATACAGACTGACTGATAGAGTTGATATGTATATCCCAGGTTTCCAGCCATATGTAGATCCTAAGACAGGTGAGAAGACCAATATCAGAATGATTGATGTTCTTACCCATTCAAGTGGACTTCCTTCATACGTATCTCCAGAGGTTGTAATTAAGGATAAAGGTGTTGCTGATCCCGACAGCCTTATGAGTTATATCTGCACCATGAAGAGAAGACATCTTCCAACTACTGCATTTGAGTACAGCTGCTTGAACTTTATCACTCTTCAGAATGTGTTGCAAAATATTACAGGTATGACACTTGCCGAGTATGCACAGAAAAATATCTTTGATGTACTTGGTATGAGCAGTACCACTTATATGCCTAAAAATAAACCTGAAATTCTTGCAAAAGTTGCTCCTACAGAGAAGAAACCTGATGGAGAGTGTTTCTTGGGTGAGGTTCACGATCCTCTAGCACGAGTAATGAATCATGGTAATTCAGGTAATGCAGGTGTATTCTCATGTGCTGAGGATTTGGCTGTTCTTGCTGCAGCTCTAATGAACGGTGGTAATTACAATGGCAGACAGGTTCTTGGTAAAGTTACTGTAGAGACTATGACTCAGGTTCCTGCAGGTTTTGAGCATATTGGCCGTTCACTTGGTTGGGACAACTACTCAGACTACTCAAGCAATAAAGGTAATTTGTTCCACCAGACCAGAACATTTGGTCATACTGGCTACACTGGAACTTCATTCATCGTAGATCCTGTATCTAAAACAGCTGTTATCCTTTTGGCTCACAGGGTTCACCCTGCAGATAAAGGTAGCGTAGCAAGACTAAGGGCATTGGTGGCAAATATTGTTGCCGGCTCAATAGTAGAGTAATCAGATTTGCATTATAGAAAAGAGGTTGACCCTAAAGTCACCTTTATGAAAGAGCGACCCCTGCCAGAGTGTATTCTAGCAGGGGTATTCGCTTTTGATGAGCTACCTATTAAGTCACCTCTTTTTGTTACCTGAATGTGCAAAACTGCAACAAGTTAGGAAGAGAATGTTGGAGAGAAGAACAACGGCACAGAATATTTCTTATATTTGTAGAGATTAAAATTTCCGGGGCGGGGTGAAAGTCCCCACTGGCGGTAAAGTCCGCGACCCTGCAGGGTAACCTCAGGTGGAACCGTTGAAACTACGGTACCAACAGTAATAGTCTGGATGGAAGAAAATTTTAAATGTCATGTTCAAAAAAATTTACACTCAGCTAAGTGCTGCGGCACTTTTATTTTGTGTTGCCACAACATCTGTACAGGCAACACCTCATCTGTCAAAATCAGATTACAATACATCATCAAAAGAGGAGGAAAAGGCTTTGCAGCAGCTTCCCGACAGTTCTATCCTTATAAAGGAGATTATAGTTTCGTCGGGAGTAAAAAAGAGGAATGTTTCTCCTTTAAGACTTGTTGATATTGATGAAAAGACCATTGCAATTCAGGCTGCAGGTAAAACTTATCCTGAGTTGTTGAAGGATATCCCAGGTATTTATGCTACAGCAGAAACTGGCAGTTATGGAGATGCAAAAATAAATATAAGGGGATTCAAACAGGAGAATATTTCTGTGTTGTTAAATGGTATTCCTATCTCGGGCCTTACCAGCGGCAATATGTATTGGAACAACTGGTTGGGACTTACAGATGCTACAGCTACTATCCAGGTGCAGAAAGGAGTTGGAGGAAGTATGTTGAGCGATAATTCTGTAGGTGGCAGTATAAATATTGTAACTAAAAGCCCAGGAACTAATCCTTCATATGGTGCAGGTTACAATTACGCTGGAGGTGGCACATCCAAGGCTTTTATAAACTATAACAGCGGACAGTTGCGTAATGGCTGGGGCGTATCGCTATTGGCGTCAAGAGTTTGGGGCAGCAGTTGGGTTGAGTGCACTAATGTGGATGCATGGTCTTATTTGTTGTCGGTGACCAAAAAAGTGAATGACAGACACTCATTCCTGTTTACGGCAATGGGCTCTCCTGAGAAACATAACCAGAGATCTGCACGCCTTACTTATGATGAGGTGCAGAAATATGGTCGTGATTACAGCAAGAACTGGGGTTATATTACTCTTCCCGACGGATCTAAGGAGGCTCGCAGTGTAAGCAGAAACAATTATCATAAACCATATTTTACCCTCAACCATTATTATAAAACCAAAGTGGGTGAACAGCAGAGGAATTTTTCATTGAATAATGCTGTTTACATGGCATTGGCGTATGGTGGCGGATATTGGACAGAGGCAAAGGGTAGGGCCATTGTATCTCACCAGAAAGATGGTCATGTTAATTGGGATGGAGTAGTAGCAGAGAACAAGGCGGCATACCTTAACGGTACCACTGAACAGGAAAAATCTGCACAGTATGCCTTGAGTGATTATATTGCAGGACATACTCAGATTGGACTCAAGAGTGCATTTGAGCTCGAGCTTTCAAATAAGTTTACTTTAGGGGGTGGTCTTCATTATCAGGGGTATTTTACTTGGGAGAGAGAGCAGATAAAGGATTTGTTGGGTGGAGAATACTGGTATGAGGATTATGCAAATAAGTCAATTGCAGGGACAGCAGGTAGAAATCCTATAAAGAAAGTAGGTGATTATATCAGAACCCGTAATGGTAAGGATACACATTTTGGTACTTTGTACGGATCGTTGGCCTATAAGAGCCAGAGATGGAATGTTGAGATGGGAGCATCGTTGAACGGTTCTGCAACTCGCAGGTGGGACAAGTACAATTATGTAGATGACATCTACAGCGATTGGGCTAAAGGACTGGGTGGTTCAATTAAAGCCGGTGCTCTATATAGGTTGAATGCAGGTGTTTCTGGTGCATCTACTGCCAGCAGCATTTACCTTAATGGTGCTTATTATAGCAGAGTCCCATATTCCAGCGTATTCTTTGCAAGTGGAAACAATCAGATATCAGAGGGAGTAAAGAATGAGCAGAACTATCTTGGTGAGTTTGGTTTCCGTACAGTAGGGAATAAAGGGGGCGTTGAGGCTACTATATATGCCAGCTATTGGAAGAACAAATCTATCATGAGCAATCCATATAAGCAACAAGAGGAGAATATAAAGTATATGATTACCGGCTTGGATGCATTTCATTATGGTGTAGAGGTTGATGCGTTCTATAATTTTGCCAACTGGTGCAAGCTTGCGGCTTATACCTCTATTGGCAATTGGGAGTGGAAGAATGATGTAAGTGCTATCATTTATGACAATTACTCGGGGCAACAGGTGCAGGAGATACATGTGTACAGTGACGGGCTCCCTGTAGGTGATGCACCTCAGACCCAAGTGGGAGCATCGCTTACCATTAAACCACTTGCAGCTTTAAGCCCTATGAAAGTTATTGATCCCCATGATGTTATTAGGAGCACAACTAGAGGAGATCTTTCTGTTCAGATAAGCTGGAACTACAATGCGCGTTACTGGGCAGATTTTGAACCTAATACCAGGACTGATGCAACAGACCGTACCGATCCATACAGATTGCCTGATTATCATCTTGTAAACATAGGTGTAAACTATCACAAGTATTTTAGGGTAGGGAACAAGGCTCTTGGAACAACTTTGTTCTTTAATATGAACAATGTGTTTGATGAGTGGTATATTGAACGTGGAAAGGATGGCGCAGACCACACTTTGAATACTTTTACCGGTTATTGGGGTCAAGGACGCAATTGCGCTTTTGGAGTGAGATTTCAGCTATAAGTAGAAAAAAAGAGTGGCCATCCGGTCACTCTTTCTTTTTTATATTGTGCTGTCAGATATGCTGTACTAATGCAATTGCTGCTATAGCCTCAACTATTACAGGACATCGGAGTGCTATGCAGGCATCGTGTCTTCCCTTAACTGAGAACTCTTCTACGTTGCCAGTTTCAAAGTTGGCTGTGTGCTGTACTTTGGATATGCTTGATGTTGGTTTTACAGCAATCCTGAACACTATAGGGTTACCATTGCTGATTCCTCCATTTATACCCCCTGCTCCGTTTGTGGCAGTATGGCCTTGGGCATCTGTAAAGCAGTCGTTGTGTTCGCTACCTTTCATTGCAGCGGCAGCAAAACCATCGCCAAACTCAATACCTCTTATTCCAGGTATGGAGAATGCAAGGTGAGCAATTTCAGATTCTAAGGAGTTGAAAAACGGTTCTCCCAATCCTGCAGGAATACCGGTGCAGGTACACTCCACTATGCCACCTACTGAATCACCCTCTGCTATTGCACTTTCAATTGCCCCTTCCCAAAGTGCAGGATTATCCAACCCTGCAATCTGGGTAATGGATGCCTTAAACTGCATTTCTCCTGCCATTTTTTTTGCTACTACACCTGCAGCAACAAGGATGAGTGTAAGTCTTCCGGAAAAATGTCCTCCACCCCTTATATCATTGAACCCGTTATGCTTTACCTGTGCTGTAAAGTCGGCGTGCCCAGGGCGGGGAAATGTCCTTAATTGGGAGTAATCTTTTGAGATGGTATTTTCATTCATGAACACTACTGTTAGCGGTGCACCTGTTGTATGTCCGTCAACAACGCCGCTTACAATATGTGGGGTGTCGCTCTCCTTACGGGGTGTTGTCCCTTTTGAGCCGCTGCGGCGACGCTCTATATCGGGAAGAAAATCTTCTGTGCAAAGAGGGATACCTGCAGGTACACCATCCATTACAACACCAATCAGGTGGCCATGCGACTCACCGAACATTGAAATCCTGAATCTCTCTCCGTAGCTGTTCATATTATTTCTCGTTTAACCTTTCAACAAATGAAGGGAATGATTTGTCAATACATTTAATTTCATCCACAAGAACCGGGTACTCTTCTTTGAGTGAAGCTATATATAGCGCCATGGCAATACGGTGGTCATTATGACCACAACCAAGTACAGGTGTCTCTTTTTTGCGTTTCTGTTTACCGCAAAGATACATTTTATCCCCCTCAATGCGTATGCGGTACCCTAATTTTGCAAGTTCGTGATATATTGTCTCTGCTCTGTTGCTCTCTTTTTGGGCCAACCTCTCTACTCCTGTAAATATTATCTCCTGGTTGCTGTTGCAGGCCAGTACGGTGGCAATAGGAAAGAGGTCGGGACAATGGGTGAGATCAAATTCTGCTGGAGTACTAACAGTATCAGTAGCAGGGGTGATCTTTATGTCATATAATGCTCCGTTTGCTTCCTTTTCAACGCCATAACCAAGTTCCTGCAGCAGTTGTAGGATAAACTCATCTGCCTGTGCTTCTCCAAGAGGCATCCCTTTTAAAGTAACCCCATCTGTAAGTGCACCTGCCACTGCAAAATTGGCGGCAGAACTCCAGTCGGAATCCATATACATTCTAACCGGTGAATATTTTTGTCTTCCCGATATTTTGTAAACCATCTTTTCAGGCAGCAGGGCCTCCTGTGTTACCTCTACCCCAAAAGTCTTCATCACTTTGAGGGTAAGTTGGATGTAAGGCAAACTTGTTGGATTAGTAATTGTAAGTGTTGAATCTTCTTGCAACAGTGGAAGAGTCATAAGGAATCCAGAGACAATTTGCGAGCTCTCTTTCCCTGAGAACTCAATCTCACGTCTCTGTATGCCACCCCCTACTGTAAAAGGAAGGTGCCCGTTGCTGGTGCGGCAGTTTGCACCTGCAGCTGTAACTGCATCGGCCGATTCCTGCATATTCCTTTTAAGGATGCTGCCGTGTCCTGAAATCTTTATCTCTTTGCCATTTGCAGACAGGTATGTGGCCATAGGTATCAGCAGACGGGTTAGAAGACCGCTTTCACCTGTAAATATTTCTGACATGCTCTCTAAGGAAGCTCTTCCTCCACTTCTTACAGTCAGTGTTCTTCCCGATATTTCAATTTGCGATCCAAGAGCCTTTATAACCTCTATTGCACCAAGGATATCATTACATGGTTCAAAGTTTTCCAATACTGAAGTTCCGTCTGCAAGGGCGGCAGCCAGAATGGCTCTTTGGGCAATGCTCTTTGAACAAGGTATTTCAACAACTGGATTTTTTTTGCAGAATACGGTGTCATTTGCCTTTGGGGTTATGAATTTGAAATTTTCCGGGTTGTAGAGTCTCTCCATCTCCTCTTTTGTGTATTGCCCTGGAGCAGTACAGCTCTCCTCATCTAAAGCGGCGTATGTGTATGGAGCCCCAAGTTCAAGGCAAAGGTCTCTTGTGAACTTTCCAGCCTCTCCCATGCAGAATGCTACAAGTGATGCCTGCTGCTGGCCAAAGCTGTTGCTCAAAGAGCCTGAATCTTCTCCATGCTCAAGGAAATTGTCGGGAGCAAGCTCTTTATCAGATTTTGAGTAGTTGTACAGTTGCATTACCCTGTTTGCATCTGAGATATTGTGGGCTGTGGTAACTATTTTTACAATATCTGCCCCCTTACGGCGGCATATGTCGTAGATGCTTTGCAATTCTTCAAGAGATTGGGTCCCCTCAAAATTATGGTATGAGATTACCAATGAACAGCCATTTACCCTTGCGTAGGATTTTATCTGTTCCAGATAATCTATTGGGGCCTCTATCTCAACATCAACGTATCGTACCCCTTTTTTTATTGCAGCTGTCATCTGCGTATAGGCTTGTTGAATGGAACTGCCTGCTATCCTATGGGTATAAAGCAGGTTCTGGTGCTCCTTTACCAACTGCTCAATCTGGTCAGTGGTAAAATTGCACAGATCGCCTCTAATTTCTGCCATCTTGCATGTGGAAACTATCTCTTTACATCTGGCAAAATCTTTTTCCTGAATACTAACGCAAATCATCTGCAATATTGTTGATTGTATTTATCGGGAGGAGGATATCCTCTACTTCCTGTAGCCCTTTAGGTAGGATGAAGTGGATATTGCTTCCATGTACTTTTTTGTCTTTTTTAATGGCTTGGGCAAGGTCGCACATTTTAAGGTTGGCAGTGGATTCACAATCTTCAAGCAATGCTGGAAGGCCAGTACTGCGCAAATCTTGTATGAGCTGTTGTTTGAACCCCTTTTGGGCAACACCCATTGCCTCTGCTATTTTTGCTGCAATTACCATTCCTATGCTTACGGCGTACCCATGGGATATCTCCCCTTGTGTAAGTTTTTCTATCGAATGGGCAAAGGTATGACCAAGGTTGAGAAGTCTTCTTTCCCCTTTCTCAAATTCGTCTCTCTCTACAACTCCACTTTTGTATTGGGCACATTTGCCAATAATCTCAGTAAGGAGTTCCAAGTTGTGTTCAACGGCAATTTTGCCGTATGTGCTGCCGCTGATGTCAGCATTGCTGAACTTGTTTGAAACTTCTGTAAAGTATTCTACTGCCTTCAAGTACCACTCTTTGTCAAACAAAATGAATGTTTTCAATACTTCAGCAATTCCGGCCTTGAACTCATGTTCGGGCAGAGTTTGGAGTAACTGCGGACATATATAGATCCACTGTGGCTGGTTTATGGTACCAAGTATATTTTTGTAGGAGTGGAGGTTTACCCCATTCTTACCACCTATTGAGGCATCTACCTGGGCAAGAAGAGTAGTTGGAACAAATGCAAATTTAACCCCTCTCTTATAAATGGAGGCGGTAAAGCCAGTGATGTCTGTAGTGATGCCTCCACCTATGCCTACAATTAGGGCATCTCTGTCGGCACCCCTTTCCAATAGAGTGATTGAGATTTTTTCAACACTCTCCAATACTTTATTCTGTTCTCCAAATTCTAAGCAAATAGGGGAGAATTCTTTAAATTGTTCCGCAAGAGATTGCAAATTATTATCAATTATTATAAATACGTTGCTATACTCTAATAATTGTTTATGTAATCCGTTGATATCCTTGCTTATATGAATTGAGCTCTTCATTTACATTTTGTTTGTTCCGTGAACAAAATTAAAAATTATTATCTGTATTAAAAAAAATCTTAAATCCTTTGGATGTTAAAGTAAAATACATAAATTTGTTGTCAGATATGAGACAACACCGATTTACATACTGCTTCTTTTTTTACTTTTATCTATGCAATAAGATAAAGGCGGGAGCTTGTATGTAATGAATTATAATAATTTATAAACTCCTGCCCCATATCCGAGGCAGGAGTTTTTTTATGGTATGAAAAGGAAAGTAGCAATACAGGGAATAGGAGGATGTAACCATTACATTGCAGCCAAAAACTTCTTTAAAGGAGATGAGGTTGAAACAATTGATTGTGATACATTTAAAGAGTTGGCAAACCATGTGGCAAAGGATCCTTCAATGTTGGGTATAATGGCAATAGAGAATACAATAGCCGGTAGCCTGTTGCAGAACTATAAACTGCTTACAGAGTATAACTTGGTAATTGTGGGAGAGTATAAATTGAGGATTACACATGCTTTGGTAGCTTTGCCGGGTGTGGAGTCAAGTGATATAAAGGAGATAAATACCCACCCGATGGCATTTATGCAGTGTGAGGATTTCCTTAATACAATGCCAAATGTAAAGCTTGTAGAGAAGGAGGATACAGCTGGAAGTGCAAAATGGATAAAAGAGAACAATCTTACAGATCATGCGGCAATATGCCCGGCAGGTGCAGCTGAACTTTATGGAATGAATGTTCTTGCAGATGGCATTGAAACAAACAAGAGAAATTTTACCCGTTTCCTTGTACTTGCCAATAAAGATGTAGCTGACGATGTATTGGCCGAGTTGTGTGTAGAAAAGGATAATATCAATAAGAGTTCTATGGTATTTACCTTGCCGCATACCAGTGGAAGTTTGTCTAAGGTATTGGCTGTGCTTTCATTTTATGATATGAACCTTTCAATGATACAGTCTATGCCAATTGTGGGAGAAGAGTGGAGATATCAGTTTTATGTGAATCTGCTGTTTACAGATTACAAAAGGTACAGGCAGGCAATTGATGCAATATTGCCATTAACCAAGGATTTTCAGATTTTGGGAGAGTATATGGAGGGTGAACAATCGGTACAATAAAAGGGAGTGTAATATGAAAGAGATAGTTCCGGCAAAGAGGATAGGCAATGTACAGGAATATTATTTTTCTGTTAAGCTTAAAGAGATAGCACAGATGAATGCTCAGGGGGCAGATGTGATAAATTTGGGAATAGGAAGCCCGGATCTTCCACCTGCCAAAGAGGTTACAGATACTTTGTCCCTGGAGGCAGCAAATCCAAAAGCTCACGGATATCAGCCATATGTAGGTATTCCCCAGTTGAGGGAGGCTTATGCCAAGTGGTACAAAACGTGGTATAATGTAGAGTTGAATCCTGCAAATGAGGTGTTGCCGCTTATGGGAAGCAAGGAGGGAATAATGCATATCTCAATGGCCTTTATAAATGAAGGTGATGGAGTGCTTGTGCCAAATCCCGGTTATCCTACATATTCATCGGTATCCAAATTGGTAGGTGCCAAAATTATAAATTACAATCTTAAGGCAGAGCAAGGATGGCAACCTGATTTTGATTTGCTGGAGAAACAGCATCAGAGCGGAGAAATAGATTTGGATGCAGTAAAACTTATGTGGTGCAACTATCCAAATATGCCTACAGGTGCAAATGGCTCTGTGGAACTGTTTGAGAAGCTTGTTGCTTTTGGTAAGAAATACAATATCATTATTTGTCATGATAATCCATATAGCTTTATACTTAATGACAATCCGTTGAGCATCCTTAGTGTAGAGGGGGCAAAAGATATTTGTATTGAGCTGAACTCTATGAGCAAAAGTCATAATATGCCCGGATGGAGAATTGGAATGTTGGCATCAAACAGACAGTTTGTGGAGTGGATTTTGAGGGTGAAGAGCAATATGGACTCAGGAATGTTCCGCCCTTTGCAGTTGGCGGCAGTTGAAGCTTTAAGTGCCCCAAAAGAGTGGTATGAGAAAATGAATGAAGTGTATGCTGCCCGCAAAGCTTTGGCTCAGGCAATCTTGGAGAGGGTTGGCGCTCAGGTAGCTCCTGGACAGGTAGGTTTGTTCCTATGGGGTAAGGTTGCAGGAAAGGGCGTTGATATATGTGATGATGTTCTCTATAAGGCAAAAGTATTCATTACACCAGGATTTATATTTGGGTCAAATGGAGAAAACTATATAAGAATATCACTATGTGCCAATGAGCAGACTCTTCAGAATGCATTGGAGAGAATAGAAAAAGAACTTTAATTATCGGGAAGAAAAATAAAACAGCTATGGAAATAAATAAATTGGTTTTACCGGGTATTGAGGCGAGTGAGCGTCCAATAATTATTGCAGGTCCTTGTAGTGCTGAGAGCCGTGAGCAAGTTTTGAATACAGCGCAGGAATTAGCCAGAAATGGAGTGAAAATATTTAGAGCAGGAATCTGGAAACCACGTACAAAGCCAGGTGGGTTTGAAGGTGTTGGAACAGTTGGCCTTCCTTGGTTGAAGGAGGTAAAACAAAAAACCGGTATGCTTGTGGCTACTGAGGTTGCAACTGCGGCACATGTGTTTGAGGCAGTAAAGGCTGGCATGGATATTCTTTGGATTGGTGCCCGTACAGCTGCCAACCCTTTTGCAATGCAGGAACTGGCTGACGCGCTTAGAGGTACAGATATTCCAGTTTTGGTAAAAAACCCTGTAAACCCAGATCTTGAGCTTTGGATAGGAGCTCTTGAGCGTCTTGTGAATGCAGGTGTAACCAATGTGGGTGTAATTCTTAGAGGATTCAGCACCTACGACCAGAAACTTTACAGAAACCTCCCATTGTGGCATATTCCAATTGAGTTGCGCCGCAGATATCCTAATATTACCATGTTCTGTGACCCAAGCCATATAGGTGGAAAGAGGGAGCTTGTAGCACCTATCTCACAGCAGGCGATGGATTTGAAATTTGATGGACTTATGGTAGAGTCACATTGTAATCCCGACGAGGCATTGAGTGATGCAAAACAGCAGATCACTCCTCAGATATTGGATTTTACACTAAAAATGTTGGTTTTGAGAGATAATGTACAAACAACAGAGAATATCTCTGTATTGCGTAAGCAGATTGATGAGATAGATGAGCAGCTCCTTACTATTCTTGCAAAGAGAAACCGAATTTCAAGGGAGATAGGTATATACAAGAAAGAGAATAATATGCCTGTATTGCAGACAGGACGTTATAATGAGATTTTGGAGAAACGTGCTTCTATGGGAGAGGCAATGAACTTGGATAAGGATTTTGTGTATGCAATTATGAAGAGTATACATGAGGAATCTGTAAGAATTCAGTTGTCGTTATAAAAGCAAAACAGCAGCAAGCATATGAGGATACTTATTCTTGGAAATGGAAAAATGGGATCGTTCTTCTCTGATCTGCTCAGCTTTAATCATGAGATTGCAGTATATGAGAAAGATCTTAAGAGGATGCGTTTTATCTACAATGCGTTGAGGTTTTCTACGTTAGAGGAGGTAAAAGGTTTTCAACCGGAGTTGGTTATAAACTGCGTTACGTTAAGTTATACTATTGAGGCTTTTAAAGAACTTATGCCGTATCTTCCAGCATCATGTATCCTGTCAGATATAGCTTCTGTAAAAACGGGCCTTAAGGAGTTTTACGAGGGTTCTGGTTTCAGATATGTCTCTGTGCACCCAATGTTTGGTCCCACTTTTGCCAATTTGGGTAATTTGCAGACAGAAAATGCAATTATCATAAATGAGCCTCAGCAGAAGTCTCCCGACGGTTCATTGGCGGTGAAGGGTACAGATTATATGGGTATGATATTCTTCAGGGATTTGTTCGCCTCCCTAAAACTGAATGTCCGCGAGTACACTTTTGATGGTCATGATGAAGTGGTGGCTTACTCCCTTTCAATCCCGTTTGCCTCTACACTTGTATTTGGCTCAATTATGAAGCACCAGGAGGTTCCAGGCACAACCTTTAAAAAACACCTTGCTATAGCGCACGGCTTGTTAAGTGAAGATGACTATTTGCTTACCGAGATTCTTTTCAACCCAAATACTGGTGGGCAACTCCAGGGTATCATTGACAAACTGAATGAACTGAAAGAAATAGTTGCGGCCAAAGACAGCGGAGCAATGAAAGAATTCCTTGATGGAGTAAGAGAAAGGGTGAAGTAATTCACCCTTTTTTTTGTGTATAAAAAAAGATGTCCATGAAAATGGACATCTTTTCTTTTATAGTGGTGTTAAAATTAGTCGTTAAGAGAGAATCTCTTGAATGAAACAACTTTAACATCTTTGTCTACTGAAGCCAAGAAATCTTTAACTGACTGTTTGCCATCACCCATCTGGTAAGCCTGCTCAAGAAGAGTATTCTCTTTGAAGAATTTACCAAGTCTACCTTTAGCGATGTTCTGGATTTTAGCCTCCTCAGCACCAAGACCAGCAGTTTTCTCTGCAGAAACTGTAGCTTTAATCTCACGTGCTTTAGCAGCATCCTCCTCAGTGATCCAACCTTTAGCCATGTTAGACTCAATGTGGTCCTCACTGTCAACGTGTGAAGGGTTGATGCCAGCTTTCTTAAGAGCAGACTCAACTGCTTTAAGAACGATCTCCTCTTTAGTTTTCTCAACAGCAACTGAAAGCTCGTTGTTGATAACCTCTTGAGGAACAGACTCTGCATCCAAAGCAACTGGGTTCATAGATGCTACCTGCATAGCAATACCTTTACCAACCTCAGCTGGAACCTCTTTGTTAAAACCAACGATAGCAGCAAGCTTACCGTTGATAACGTGCATATAAGAAGCAATGTATGGAGCCTCAATGCTAGCGTAGAAAGGAACAGCGTGTTTCTCACCGCTCTTACCTGTCTGCTGAGTGATAGCGTCCTCTACAGTCTGGCCGTTGAATGAGCAAGCCATCAAACCTGCCATGTCAGCTGGGAAGTTCTCAAGAGCAGTTTTAGCAATGTTGTTTGCCAACTCCTGGAACTCAGCATTCTTAGCAACGAAGTCTGTCTCACAGCCAAGAGCAGTAAGGATAGCTTTAGTATTGTCTGCGTTTACAAGAGCTACAACTTTACCCTCTGTAGTCTCTCTGTCTGAACGTTTTGCTGCAACTAGCTTACCTTTCTCGCGGATGATCTCCTGTGCTCTGTTGAAATCGCCTTCAGCCTCTACAAGAGCTTTTTTACAGTCCATCATACCTGCGCCGGTCATCTGGCGTAGTTTTGCAACATCTGAAGCTTTAATTTCCATAATAAAATTCGGATTTTAAAAATAATTACTCAGCTTTCTCCTCTGCAGCAGCAGTCTGTTTGCGAGAACGTAGTTTTTTAGCTACCGGTGCATCGCCCTCTTTCTCTGCAGATGCCTCTTTCTCTTTCTCCTTCTCAATCTTTCTCTCAGCAAGACCCTCAGCAACAGCGCCACAAAGTGCATCCATTACTAGGCCGATTGATTTAGCAGCATCATCGTTAGCAGGAATTACATAATCAATAGGGGTAGGATCGCAACAAGTATCAACCATAGCGATTACCGGAATGTTAAGGCGGTTAGCCTCTTTAACTGCGTTCATCTCTTTCTGAACGTCAACTACAAATAGAGCAGAAGGCAAACGGTTAAGGTCTGCAATAGAACCAAGGTTCTTCTCCAATTTAGCTCTCTGACGGGTAATCTGAAGTTTCTCTCTTTTTGCAAGAGTGTCAAAAGTACCGTCTGTAATCATTTTATCAATGGTGTTCATCTTCTTAACAGCCTTACGGATAGTAGGGAAGTTAGTAAGCATTCCACCTGGCCATCTCTCTGTAACATATGGCATGTTAACAGCTGCAGCCTTCTCGGCAACGATCTCTTTTGCCTGTTTTTTTGTAGCAACAAAAAGAATTTTTCTACCTGCGCGAGCAAGTTGTTTCATCATATTTGCTGCTTCGTCTATTTTGACAACGGTCTTGTGCAGGTCAATGATATGAATACCATTTTTCTCCATAAAAATGTATGGAGCCATTTTTGGATTCCATTTTCTTTTCAAGTGACCAAAATGCGAACCTGCATCAAGTAAGTCTTGGAAATTTGTTCTAGGCATTTTTTTGTTTTTTTTCTCTTTTTATAAATCTCTTTAT
>JAZLBB010000008.1:0-69947 GCA_045613465.1 Candidatus Egerieisoma sp. | reverse complement strand
TTGATTTCTCTACAATCACCTCGCGACCGTTGCGTACTAACTGTTGAATTGTTGGCATAATTTGTTGTTAATCTTAACTTTATACAAATACCCGATATTAAATCGGCTTGCAAAGGTATAAATAATTTCTTAAACTACAAGGATTTATATGATTTTTTACAATTGTACTATTTGTCGGGATACTTAAAACCCATTGAGTTGCAGGTAAATTGTAGGCAAAAGAAGGAAAAATCCCACCACAATCAAAAGAAGGATGAAAGGCAATATCCATTTTACCCATTTTCCATAAGGGATTCTTGCAATTCCCAATACTGCAATCAATACTCCCGATGTAGGAGTGATCATATTAGTAAATCCATCTCCAAACTGGAAAGCCATAACAGTGGCCTGTCTGCTCACACCAATAATATCAGAGAACGGAGCCATGATTGGCATTGTAATGGCCGCCTTGGCACTTGCAGAAGGAATAACAAGGTTAATGACTGTCTGTATCATATACATCAGTCCAAGTGCACCTGCCTCACCTGATCCATCCAAAGTGCTTGCCATAGAGTGGAGAAGTGTATCAATGATACAACCCTCCTGCAATATATAAATAATACCTGCAGCAAGTCCCACAATAAGGGCTGCACTCAAAATATCCTTGGCACCTGCCATAAGTTCATTTACTATTGAGTTTCCCGACAGTCCCATGGCTACACCACTCAACACTCCCAAAGTAAGGAATAGGGCAGAAATCTCACCAATATACCATCCAAATCCCAACACTCCCACCACAAGATACACAATAGTGAACCCTAACAGATTGAGCACATAAAAATGTACCGACTTGCGTAGTGCCATTATTGATGAACCGGCAAAAAGTATTGCCAGCACAGGCAAAAGCCATGGAGTATGGTATTTCTGGGCTCCAACTGAAAGCCATGTATTGGAACAGTACCCTATTGTGAACAGCACCACTACTACAGCTGCAATGGCAAACGAGAACCAAGAAGCCTTATTGGTATAATACTTTACCCCCTCCTGCTGTGTCCCAAGATGGTTTCTCCAGTGGGCATCAGCCTCATACATCATGGATTTACTCGGATTTTTCTTAACCCTTACCGCATAAAACAACACAAATGCAATAGTAATTACATTAAGTACTACCCAGCAAAAAAATCTGTACTCAATACCCGAGAACATTGGCAATCCTGCAAGATCCTGGGCTATACCTATAGTAAATGGATTTAGGATAGCACCGGCAAAGCCCACATGTGCAGCAACATATACCATACATACTCCCACAATGGAATCGTATCCCATAGAAATTGCCAGCGGCACCAAGATTACAACAAATGCAATTGTCTCTTCACTCATCCCAAAAACAGCTCCAAAAAGGCTGAACATAAGCATAATGAGAACAATTACAATATTACTCACCCCTACCTTTGCCAAAGCTTTGTTCTGCTCCAGACGTGTAACAATCTTAAGGAACGAAAATATTCCTGCATCAATGGCTTTACTTTTATTCACTACCCAGAAAGCGGCACCAATCACAAGGATAAAACAGATAATGCCAGCCTGTTTTGTAAAACCATTATAAAAGGACTGCATAACGGTCCACCACTGCCCTACAGCAGGGACCTCCTTGAACTCCACCCCATTTGCACCTGCAACATCAACAGCATCTTTTACATACTCCCCTCCAGGAACCAGCCATGTTGCTAAAGCACAAACAAGAATAATCCCGAATATTATTACATAAGTATTCGGGAATTCTCTTTTTTTCTTACTCATAAACAGTATGCACAAAGGCTACAGAGCCATTAAAATCAAAATTTGCGGAGTAAGCACCCTCAAGAACATTACAAGAGGATAAACTGTAGCATATGAAACAGCCTGCTGGTTAATTGGGGACACCGAGTTTGAATATGCCAATCCCGACGGATTTGTACCGCTACCCGAAATAAGACCCATCAACTGGAAATAATTGAACTTAAACACAAATCTTCCAATTGCAGCACCTGCAAGCATAGGAACCAAGGTTATTATAATACCATATCCAATCCATGCAAAACCGCCTTTATTAACAACTGTATCCACAAATCCCTCACCAGATGCAATACCTACTGCAGCAAGGAACAAAGAGATACCAACCTCTCTTAGCATCATATTTGCACTCAAAGTGGTATAAGTAACAATATTGAATTTATAACCAAAACGGCTGATAAGAATTGCAATGATTAGCGGACCACCTGCAAGACCCATCTTTACAGGCTGAGGCATACCTGGCAACATAAATGGAATTGAACCAAAGATTACACCAACTGCTATACCCAAGAATATTGCAAGCAAATTAGGCTCTCTAAGCTGTTTAGCCGAATTACCCAACATTTTTGCAAAACTGTCAAGTTTCTGCTCGTCACCAACAGCCAACACACGGTCACCAATCTGAAGCTCAAGATCTGGAGCTGCAACCAAGTCTACACCGGCACGGTTCACTCTGGTCACATTCACGCCAAATACAGATCTTACCTTTAGCTCTCCCAAGGTCTTTCCATTTATCTTGTGCTTGGTAACGACAATCTTTCTTGTTGCCATCATACTGTCCATCTCTTTCCACTCTTCTGCACTCATATCAAGCAACTCACCAAAAAATGCTACAATTGAATCCTTGTTTGACTCAACGGAAATTACATGCAGCCTGTCATTCTCAAGAAGCTTGGTCTCTGACGTAGGGATCTCTACACTGCCATTAACCCTACATAGCCTTGAAACCACAAAATCCTTATCAATCAGATTATGAAGCTCGCGTATAGTTTTTCCTATAATAGCCACATTCTTTACCTCAACAGAATATTTGGTAGCCATTTTGGTACTATCCTCACTGGAACCGGTAGCCTTTTCCAACTCCTTCTCCATTGTCATACCAAACAATCCTTTGATAACCACAATTGACATTACAATACCTACTACACCAAGAGGATATGCTACAGCATAACCCATAGCAATTGAAGGATCTGATGCACCAGTAGCCTCAAGATAGGTCTGCTGCGCTGCACCAAGGCCTGGAGTATTGGTTACTGCACCACAAAGCACACCAACCATTGTAACCAAGCTGGTACCGGTAACAAGATGAATGATATATGCTATAATTACACCCATCAATACAATCATTACAGCAACTGCATTAAGGGTAAGACCTCCTTTCTTGAATGATGAGAAGAATCCGGGACCAACCTGCAAACCTACAGAATACACAAACAGGATAAGTCCAAACTCCTTAATAAAATGAAGGATATTAGGCTCAACTGTAAGGCCAAAATGTCCTGCTATAATACCCACAAAGAGAATCCATGTTACTCCAAGGGAAACACCGCAGATTTTGATTCTGCTCAACAATACTCCAAGCGCCGTTACTCCCGACAGTACCAATACTGAATGGGCAATTGAGGTGCCTGTAATCAAATCATTAAACCAACTCATATTATAAGTGTATTAAAAACAGGGGCAAAGGTAATTATAAATTTTGCCCCCACAAAAGAACTTCTACCTAATCTGTCCGCGTCTGAATGCCACAAGCAACTGCTTTAGATCATCAATCTGATCTATAAGTTTCTTTCCTATATCAGTATCTCTAACCAGTTTCCTCTTCTCAACAAACTCCACAACTTTGGTCTCGGAGATAATATCTTTACCCTGTTCTATTGCCTTTTGGGTAGATTCAAACGACTCATGTTGCACAAGCCTCAATCCATAAGAGTTATAGATAAGGGTATATCCGGCAATTCCAGTCTCCTGTTGGTAAGCCTTTGAATAACCGCCATCAATCATCAGCAGCTTTCCTCCAGCCTTAATAGGACTTTCTCCTTTTGATGTCTTCACAGGGATATGGCCATTGATAATGTGCGACGGTTCGCCCTCTGCGCCAAACTCTTTAAGGATCATTTCGCAAATCTCCTTGTTGTTCTTTAGTACATTATACCAACCTTTATGCTCTTTCTGAGCCTCCTTGTCTGTAAGGAAGTAGCGCTCAAACGTAGCCATTCTGTTTTTGTCGAATGGTGGAGATACAGGTCCGCACCACAAATACCACACAAAGTCTTTTCCAAACTCTTTTGCTGCAGAGTTTACCGGCTCAAAATATGCCTGACGCACTATCTGATCTATCTTGTCAAACAACGCTTTTCCGGCATAATCCTTACCCTGAATATTAAGGGATTTGAATGTACCATCCTCATTTAACGGAACAGAGCCATGATATAACAGATTGGAGTTCCTTACCAGATATAACGCTCCATGAGAATACAGCAACTGCATATGTTTTGCCATATGTGCACTGTGAACGAAATTATGGGTAAGCTTATTCACTACATTCCTCTCCTCAGGGGTAAGTTCATATGGCTTTTTAGGATTTATGGTAGGGAAGTCTTTATCTCTAAGTACATACTCCTTACCATCTATTGTAACTGTCCCCTTCTCATAATCTATCATATGCAACAGATTCCTGTCGTCCATACCAAACTCTTTCCTCCTCTTTATAACCTCATACTCCAGTTTAAACTGGATAATGGTTATAGCTTTATGCATCTGTGCAACCAGTCTTGTCTGTTTTTGATTCAGTCCTTCTGCATCCGATCCCTTAGGTTTGAATATGGTACAAGGATCATCTCCATATACATCCATTGCAAATGTTACAAGTGGCAAAAGATTTATACCATATCCCTCCTCAAGAATCTTGAAGTTGGCATATCGGGAACACATACGAACGACATTGGCCACGCAAGGCTCACTACCTGCTGCTGCACCCATCCAAACCAGATCATGGTTACCCCACTGAATATCCCAGTTATGGTAATCTTCAAGGATATCAAGGATAATATGTGCTCCGGGACCTCTGTCATATATATCACCTATAATATGGAGAGAGTCAATAGTAAGTCTCTGGATAAGATTACATATTGCAATAATAAAATGGTCGGCCCTACCAGTAGAGATTATTGTCTCTACAATAGCAGTAATATAATCATGTTTATTAGCCTCACCACTCTTGGACTCATGCAACAGCTCCTGAATAATATATTCGTACTCAGAAGGCATGGCCTTACGCACTTTAGACCTTGTGTACTTGGTAGAGACATTTGAACACACCCTTACCAGTCTCATAAGGATAACCTTGTACCATTCGTGCAGGCTCTTCTCCTTTTCACGTACTTTTATAAGTTTTAGTTTCTCCTCCGGATAATATATGAGGGTACACAACTCGCTCTTCTCAGCCTCTCTAAGGGAATGACCAAAGATATCCTCAACTTTCCTTTTAATTACTCCCGACGCATTTTTCAATACATGCTGAAAAGCCTCATGTTCTCCATGAAGGTCTGTCACAAAGTGCTCTGTACCTTTTGGCAGATTCAGGATAGCCTCAAGGTTTATTATCTCTGTACTTGCAGCCTGAATTGTAGGAAAACTTTTTGCCAGCAGCTGCAGGTATTTCAAATCCCTTTTCATATTATACAGGTTTCAGATTTATTTTTTCAATTGTCGCAAAATCTCCTCTACTCCTCTCTCCAACTGAGGGTCTTTGTCTTCTATCCTATCTTTGAAAGTATTCTTCACGTATATATCTGGAGCCACACCTGTAGACTCAAGATCTTTACCATCCAAAGAGTAACATCCCCATCCTGGCAAACGCAAATATGTACCGTCAATCATCCCTGAACCGGTTGTAAAGATGATCCAACGGTATGTCTCTGTTCCAACTATTGTTGCAAGGCCTAGGGTCTTTATTCCGTTTGATGTAACCTCAGCATCACTCAAACTTCTCTCATTTACCAAAACCACAATTGGCATATTGCCAGGAGTTACATTTGGATGAGAGTTTGAAACGTTGTCTCTGAATGCCCAATTGTAATGAGCTTTCTGACCCAAGAAATCAAGCACCTCCTTGTGTACGTTACCACCGTTGTTGTAACGCAAATCCAGAATAATACCCTCCTTACCTACGGTTCTGGTATGCATATCCTTAAGGAAATTCATCAACTCCTCGGCACCCATATCTCTCATATGTGTATAGGCGATACGTCCTTTGCCAAGCTTATCCACTCTGGCTCTGTTACGCTCCTCCCACTCCTCATAAAGGAGATTCTTCATCTCTGAGTAACCTATTGTATGCACTTTAACATCAAACTCTTTACCTTTTCTACTAAATGTGAGTTTTAGCTCAGGCTGCTCAACTGCTGAACTGAAATAGCTCTCTCTGTTTGCTCCAGCCATTACCCTCTCACCATTTACAGCCATAAGGATATCCCCTTTCTGGATATCGGTATCCACATTGTGCGCTGGAGAACCTGCAACACATCTTGCCACCATATAAGGATTGTCATTACTCCAAACTATACCGCACTCCAATGATCTGCTCTTTGTCTGAGGTTTAGGCTGCTCTGCGCCAGAGGTTCGGAAACCCAAATGCGAAGAATTAAGCTCTCCCAACATATCATTGAACAATGTACTCAAATTCTCGCGTGTC
This sequence comes from Candidatus Egerieisoma sp., assembly GCA_045613465.1. Lineage (GTDB taxonomy): Bacteria > Bacteroidota > Bacteroidia > Bacteroidales > UBA932 > Egerieousia. Next base: position 63,439 of record JAZLBB010000008.1, on the reverse strand, counting down.
CTTACTTTTGGAAGGAAAGTTGCGTAGTAGTCTCTCTTTGCTTTCCAATCTACACCATGGAAGTTTACATCATAGAAGTTCTGATCCATTAGGCCCCATGCCTCATAGAACATCTGCTCAAACTCATCTTTAATGTTTTTCTCCACAGATTTCTTTACAGTCATCTTTATTCCCCTCATCTGATTAAGGTCAATCTTGTAGATATCTGCACCGCTTACAGCATAAAGGTCTTTATCAGATGATATAAATGAACCTCTTCTTACATCTTTTATCACTTTCACCTCTGCAAATGGGTCTGAAAGTTCCAATGCCGAGATTTTGTCTCGTGATGAGCAAAGAAGCCACTCCTTATCCTTAGCTTTAAAGGTGTATAGTGAGTATCCACCTTCAAATGGAGCTTTTTCAAGTCTGTTAAAGATATTGTTGAAGTCTATTTTAGTCTCTTTTATTTGAGGCTTTTTATCTTTTTTCTCCTCTTTCTTAACATCTTTTTTATCACCTTTCTTATCCTTGTCGGCTACAGGCTCTGGCTGTTGCTCAAAAAGTTTGTCGTAGATATCAGAAAGGAACGGTTTTGTATTATAATCCAACAAAGGCAATCTGTATACTGCCCTATTGCCGCCACCCCTTGGGAAAGTTGTACCATATAGGTTCGCCGACATATACAAGTATTTGCCGTCGGGAGTAAAGCAAGGAACACCCTCACTGTTGGCTGAATTTGTAAGATTATGAAGTTTCTTATCCTTGAATGAGTAGATATAGATATCTCCCTCAAACAAGTTAACTGCCTCAAATGCAAGGTACGCATCATCGTATGAGAAGTTGAGGTTGTATCTGCTGTACGACCAGAACTGTGCATCTGCAAGTTTCTCAACCTTACCATCAGCAAGATTGATTGACATTACAGATTCGTTACCATTTATAAAGGCAATTTTATCCTTTTTATGGTTCATTTTCAAGTTCTTTACATTGCATTGGCTTTTGTGCAGCTGCTGCTCCTTCATAGTGCCGTCTGCCTTTATATTGTAAAGGGCAGTAAAGCCTTTATCAGTTCTGGTATAATAGATTGTGTTGTTGTCTGCTCCCCAAACAAGTTCATCTACGCGCTCATTGGATGGAGTATAAAGCGGATGCTGGTATTTGCCTTTAGCATCGGTCACATATAGCAGACCTCTGATTGCAAGAGCAAATTTTTTACCGTCGGGAGATACTGCCACGCGACTTGGTGCCACATCGTTGAAGCTACGCATGATATCCACATTATTGTCTGCTACAGCAATTTGTGGTACAGTTACCTTACCGGTTGCAAGATCCATATAATGAAGTTTATACTCCAAAATGAACACCATTGCATTACCACTATGGCTGATTGACGGATATTGTACAGACTGTGTATATGCTGTTAGCTGCTCTGCTTTTCCCGAAGGATTATATTTCACAATATTTGATTCTTTGTTGAACTCATCTGTAACATAATAGAGATTACCTTTCTTGTCTACCATTGGCCAGGTATCCTTACCATTGTAAGAAGTAAGCTCCTTATATGTTTTCTTTGCAGGATTCCAGCTTTTTATGTTTGGATTATGGTCTCCTACATATCTTTTTCTTGTAGGAAAACTGATACTCTCGCCAGACTCATTGAAATACAATTCTTTTGTTACAGGATTCTCAGCAACATTCACAATTGTATTGAAATAGTTGTCAAACAGTCTTATTGGGGTACCGCCATCCACAGCCACCTTATAGGTAGTTCTGGTATTTGCCCTGTTACTCTCAAAATATACATATTTGGAATCGCTGCTCCATCCGCTTGGAGTATCATTTCCTTCATGCCAAGTAAGTCTCTTTATCTGGCCACCCTCTACAGGAACAATATATACATCATTGTTTCCCTGCACATTTGAAGAGAATGCTATCCATTTTCCACAAGGGGAAATTTTTGGATTACCCTCACTTGCCCCTAAAGAGACAAGTCTCATTGCAAGTCCGCCATCGGCATTAACTTTAAAGACATCTCCATCGTAGGAGAAATAAATTTCCTTACCGTCGGGAGACAATGACGGATTATATGGGAAATAAATGGTCTCAGCCATTGCTGCTATTGGCAAAAGCATGAATACAAAAAGAATCAGTTTTTTCATATTGTCAGATAATTCGTTTATGACTCTAAAGTTAATAATTTTTTTGCAACTGCGCTTAACCAGACAGTTCTCACAACCAAATGCGCCATATATCCTACCCAAAGAGACTGCACGCCCAAACTCCCCCTAAGTAGAAAATAACATAGGAAAAATGCTGCAACGGCACAGAACATTGAGTTTCTTATAGGTTTGGTGGCTGTTGCACCAATAAAAATACCGTCCCATGTAAATGCTACACAGCTCACCAACGGCATAATCAGAAGCCAAGGCAAAAACCTGGCAGACTCAGCAATTACATGGGCATCTGTGGCCATTAACCTGAACAGCCATTCACCTCCAGCCCAATACCCTATTGTGGAGATTACTCCAATACCTGTACACCAGATGAAGATTACTTTTACAGCCCTCCTGAGAGAATTCTGGTCCCTTGCTCCAATGTATCTTCCCGACAGCGCTTCCCCTGCATACGCAAATCCGTCTACAAAATATGAATAGAGAAGCATCAGTTTCATCATAATGGAGCTGACAGCCAGATCAATATCTCCATAACGGGCTGCAAGAGAGGTAAGTCCTGCATATATAAACAAGAAACTTACAGATCTCATGAACAGATCTGCATTGAGCATGAAAAATTTTTTCACATTGCTTGGCCTGACACTTTGCCTCAAATCCATAAGATGGAAATACTTTCTGTACTGCACCACCAAAAGAACAATAGCCAGAACAAGTCCGGTATACTGGGCTACCAACGTACCCCATGCAATACCCGAAAATCCCAACCCGGCATAAAAGGCAAATAATATGCTTGCTACAATATTTGTAATGTTTACCGTAACATCTACGGCCATAGGACTCACTGCATTCTGCATTCCAATGAAGAATCCTTTAAATACATTAAGAGAAAGAGTTGCCGGTGCTGCCCAAATCCTAATGAAAAAATACTCCCTTGCCAACTCTTCAACCTGCGGAGAACATTGTATAAAATGGAATGCCACATCTACATACAAATATTGGATAGCAATAAAGAGGAGTGCAAAACCCAACGCCGTAGCCATTCCCAGGGCGTAGGTGTTCATTGCATCTTTAAAATCTTGTCTGCCAAATGCCTGTGCCACCATTCCTCCAGTCCCCATTCTGAGAAAGCCCATATTCCAATAGAGCAAGTCAAAGAGCATGGATGCAATGGCTATGCCTCCCAGCACAGAGGCATCTCCCAGCCTTCCGGCAATGGCAGTATCTGCCATTCCTACAAGGGGAACGGTTATGTTTGCAAGAATACTTGGAACAGCAAGTCTTAAAACAGTTTTATTCATCCTTTACCTGTACTTAGTCTGCTCATCAAGCATACCCAGATAAGACTCATATCTTTCTACAGAAATCTCCCCACTCTCAACAGCTTCTTTTACCGCACATCCTGGTTCGTGGGTGTGTGTACATGGGGCAAAACGGCAGTTGTCCTCTATCCTCAACATTTCAGGGAAATATCCGCTCAGTTCCAACTGCGACACATCCACAAGGCCAAAGCCTCTGATTCCAGGAGTATCAATAACAAAGCCTCCAGTTGCTATAGGGTGCATCTCATAAAATGTTGTAGTATGTTTGCCCTGCTGATGATATTCCGATATTTCTCCTACCCTCAAATTCAAATCCGGATCTAAGGCACTGATTAGTGATGATTTGCCCACACCAGACTGTCCGGAGAAAAGTACAACCTTATCCTTACATATCTCCCTTATCTGATCTATGCCAAGCCCTGTAGTAGCTGAAGTCTCTACAACACTGTATCCTGCATTACCGTAAATCTCCTTGAAAGCCTCCACCATGGCAAGAGCCTCCTGCGAATAGAGGTCCATCTTGTTGAGGATGATTGTTACCGGAACATTATATGCCTCGCATGTTACCAAAAAACGATCTACAAAAGGGAGCTTCACCTGAGGCTGCTCAACTGTAACAATGAGGAAAACCATATCCAGATTGCTGGCAATCACATGTGACTGTCGGGACAAATTGGTAGATTTTCTTATGATGTGATTTTTGCGTGGAAGGATATTCCTTATAGTTGCCAATTCCCCCTCATTCCTGTCATATTCAACTACATCTCCTACCGCTATAGGATTGGTGGAATTGAACCCTTTAAGCCTCAACTTACCTTTGATTACCGCAGGGAACAATTCCCATTGAGGCAATTTTGAAAGCATATAATGGCTACCCGTATGTTTTACGACTGTTGCAGTGTTTGCTTTATCCATAATTAAGTAAAATGCGAATGTGTAAAGATAGTAAATTGTGTAAAAAACCATTAACTTTGCCTGATAAAATAGTTACACAGGATATATGTTTGCAATAGAAGAACTGGATAAATTTGTAGAGAACGGTCTCTCGGCACTTAACCTTAGAATGGAGCCTAAAGAGTTGTATGAACCAATTGAGTATATGATTTCGATAGGTGGTAAAAGATTACGCCCAGAATTGTGTCTGCTCACTTACAATCTCTTTTCTGACAAGATTGAGAAACCTATCCTCTACCCTGCATTGGCATTGGAGATATTCCATGGGTTTACCCTTATCCATGACGACATTATGGATAAGGCAGAATTGCGCCGCGGCCAACAGACAGTTCACAAGAAATGGGATGACAATATTGCCATTCTCAGTGGAGACGTAATGAGCATACAGGCTTACCAACTCCTTGCAAACTGTCCTCAGGAGGTATTACCCCAGGTTCTTGCACTATTCTCAAAAACTGCCGCTCAAGTTTGTGAAGGACAGCAGTTTGATATGAACTTTGAGAATATCCCATATATTACAATGGATGACTATATTTCCATGATCAGCCTTAAAACAGCTGTTCTGATTGCCTGCTCAGCCAAAATGGGAGCACTCATTGCCGGCGCCGAAGAGAAAGTGGCACAAGCTCTGTATGATTTTGCATACTCATTGGGTATAGCTTTTCAAATTCAGGATGATCTGTTTGACACCTTTGGCCAAGGTAACGTATTTGGGAAGAAGATTGGAGGCGATATCCTAAACAATAAGAAGACATGGTTACTTGTAGAGTCTTTTAAAGTAGCAGACAGCACCCAAAAACAGCAACTCAATGAAATTATGGCCATGGGGGAAGATGAGGGGGAAGAGAAAATCGCCAGAATGCAGCAGATGTATATTGCACTTGGCATAAAAGAGGCAGCAACCAAAGCCATAATGGAGCGTTATAACACTGCACTTGATATAATTGGCAAAATGAACTTTAATACTGCCCAGATGGAGCAGCTCTGCAAGTTTGCCGACAAACTGATAAAACGAATCAAATAATAGAAGGATTGAATACAATGGAACTGGAAATAATGGCCCCTGCGGGGAACTTTGAGTGCCTTATGGCAGCTATTCAGGGTGGAGCAAACTCCATTTATTTTGGAGTAGGAAACCTGAACATGCGTTCCCACTCGGCTAACAATTTTAATCCCGATGACATTTACCGCATTGTAGAGATTTGTAAAGAAAACAATGTAAGATCATACCTTACATTAAATATCATTATCTACAACGACGACCTTGAGCCAATGCGCCACGCACTGGACGAGGCTAAAAGAGCCGGAGTAACAGCTGTAATTGCATCTGACATGGCTGTTATCTCTTATGCCAGACAGATTGGCATTGAGGTACATATATCTACCCAGCTGAATGTTTCAAACTTTGAGGCCGTTAAATTCTATGCACAGTTTGCAGATGTTGTGGTTTTAGCCCGTGAGCTTACATTACCGCAAGTTAAAGAGATAAAGAGAAGGATTGTTGAGGAGGGAATCACAGGTCCAAGCGGAAAAGAGGTACAGTTGGAGATGTTCTGTCACGGCGCACTATGTATGGCTGTTTCAGGCAAATGTTATTTGAGTTTGCAGCACTATGGTGCTTCTGCAAACAGAGGTGCATGCTATCAGCTTTGCCGCAGAGGTTACAAGGTTACAGATCTTGAAACCGGTATTGAACTTGAAGTTGACAACAAATATATAATGTCGCCAAAAGATCTTTGCACCATAGAATTTATGGATAAGATCATTGATGCAGGTGTATCTGTATTCAAGATTGAGGGACGTGCACGCAGTGCGGAGTATGTTAAAAAAGTCACTGCAGCCTATCGTGCTGCTGCAGATGCAGTAATTGCAGGCACATATACTCCTGAATATGCAGCTTCATTGAAAGAGAGTGTTACCGAGGTATTCAACCGCGGTTTTTGGGACGGATATTATCAGGGAGCACGACTTGGAGAGTGGAGTGATGTATATGGCAGCAAAGCCACCAAGAAAAAGACTTACGTTGGTAAGGTTACCAACTATTTTGCCAACATTGGTGTAGCGGAGATACTCGTTGAGACAGGCGAGATAAATGTTGGACAGAACCTGTTGATTATTGGCCCATCTACCGGAGTAATTGAAATGCAGCCACAAGAAATACGAGTAGACCTCAAGCCTGCAGACAAAGCCGTTAAAGGGGAGAAATGCTCTATAGCTATCCCTGAAAGACTAAGAAGGTCTGACAAGGTATACATCTTTGAATAAAAAAAGTGACTCTTCCGAGTCACTTTTTTATTTTGATATAATATCAAGAACTTTTGTCAGCTGTTCATCGTTTCTGATTATTGATTCAATGTGGCCTGGAGTAAAATAGTATTTGTATACTATCTCTTCTTCTAGGAGCGGTTTGAATTCTGCTTTCTTTACTCTGAGCATCTCCTCTTTTGATATGGTAAGCTTTTTCTCAAGTGCTTCAAACTCCGCTTTGTAAGGCTCATAAAGGTCTTCTGATTTTGCAGCCTTAAGCATCTGGTCTAAATGGGCAACTGCACTGCTACGGCTGTCAAACTCTTTCTTTGATGCAAACTGCACAAAATCTTCGTATTCTGCATCTGTAATGGCAAACTCAGATGGAGATGCTATTGTATTGTGCTTTTTATAATATTCTATGGCATACTCTCCAAATATATCATTTGCCACCAGAGAGTATGCTGGACGACTGTAGTTCTGAGCTTTTATAACGGTATCAGGTGTGATTCCGCCGCCATCATATACAGTCCTTCCCTTTAAGGTTGTAAACGCTTTTTTAAGTGAATCAGGAACATACCCTACACTACCATCTTCATTTCTATGAGAGTAATCTATGGCCTGTACACATCTGCCGCTTGGAGTATAATATTTGGCAGTGGTAAATTTAAGGTTTCCGTTATAGCCAACAGGCTTGAATCCCTGAACAAGCCCTTTTCCATATGTCCTCACACCTGCAATCATACCCCTATCCAAATCCTGGATTGCTCCGGCAACAATCTCTGATGCAGATGCAGATGAGGAATTAACAAGCACAGTTATCGGGATTAGTGTATCCAAAGGTTCGGTTTGAGTTTTCATGGCAAATGCAGATTCAGGGGTACGGCCTTTGGCTGTTACCACGGTAGTTCCCTTTGGCAAGAACAAAGAAAGTATCCTTACAGCCTCATCAACTATTCCGCCACCATTACCTCTAAGATCTATCACAAGGTGCTTTGCCCCCTTTTCCTTCAACTCCAAAAAGGACTTCCTGAAATCTCTACTGCCACCATCGGTAAAAGCTTCATATTTGATATAACCGATTGAATCTCTAAGAATTCCACTGAAAGATACGTCGGGAATATGAATCCTCTCCCTTGTTATTACAATCTCCTTCTCCTCTCCGGTACGTCCTTTTTTAACCAGGAATTTTACTTGGGTACCAGGCTGTCCTTTCATCCTGTTACTGCATTCAGTTGCTGAAAGTGGCAATACACTTGCATCATCTATCTTAAGGATAATATCACCAGGTTCCAACCCGTGTTTTAAGGCAGGTGATCCCAGATATGGCTGGGAAATAAGCACTCCAAGAGTGTCTATTTTTCTGATTACCGATCCTATTCCTCCATAAGACGCAGAGCGCATCAGCTCAAGGTCCTCCTCATTTTCTTCAGGAATATATTGTGTGTAAGGATCCAATGAGTTTAACATGGCCTCTATTCCTTTGTTGGTGAGCTTCTCAACATCTACTGAATCCACAAAACCCACACTCAGCTCTTTTAGGATATTGTATTGCACTTCCAATGCTTTTCCTGTCTTGAATGCAGCAGACTGGGCATATGTTACACCCATACCTACAAGAAGCACTGCTGAAAGAATAACAAAATTTCTAAAAATCTTCATATTATTTTCTCCTTTTGCAAAAACAAAAATATACAATTTAGTACCTTTGGCAAAAATTCAGCACATCAATTATGGAGATTATTTTTGCTACTGGCAACCAACACAAGATGATTGAGGCTCAAAAGGCACTTGGAGATTCATTTGCACTAATTATGCCAAAAGAGTTGGGTCTTACAGAAGATATACCGGAAGATAAGGATACATTAGAGGGAAATGCCATTCAAAAAGCAGAGTACCTATGGAATAAGTTTGGCAAAAACTGCTTTGCAGATGATACGGGACTTGAGGTTGATGCACTAGGTGGCGCCCCAGGAGTACGTACTGCAAGATATGCAGGCGAAGATAAAGGGACAGATGCCAATATGACCAAACTCCTTGCTGAACTTGAGAAAATTGAGCAGGTTCATGGAAGTGTTCCACGCAGCGCACGGTTCAGAACTGTGGTTGCCCTTATCATAAATGGTGAACTAAAAACCTTTGAAGGTGTTTTGGAAGGTAAAATTGCCCATGCCCGTAGCGGAAATGAAGGGTTTGGTTATGACCCTGTATTTATTCCCGAAGGTTACAACTGCACTCTGGCAGAGATAACCTTAGATGAGAAAAACGCCATTTCCCACAGAGGCAAATCAATGAGGGCCCTTGCTGAATATTTGAATGGGATAGGAGATGCTGTCTAAAAGTCAGATAATAGTTTTACACACCATCAAACACGGAGATACCGGAATCGTCGTGCAGTGCTATTCAAACACTGCCGGGCGTTGTGCACTCTATTTCAGAGCATCATCAAAGAAACGCAATAACGTATCTTTACTGCATAAACTCAACATTTTAGATATTGTTACCTATAGTAACGGTACACAGAGTATGCCTACAATAAAGGAGGTAATATCCCCTTTTAACCTATCAACGATTAGAGGAGACATATACAAAAGCAGCATAGCTCTGTTTATTAGCGAACTGCTTGGTAAAACAATTAGGGAGGAGGAGGCTAACCCTCATTTGTACAGCTTTCTGAGTTCTTCAATACAAATTCTGGAACACACAACACAAGGTGCAGCCAATTTTCATATCCACTTTATAACTCATTTGTGCAAGATGCTTGGATTTATGCCAATGAACAACTATAGCAGCACAAATCCTGTATTTGACATTGCAACTGCAAAATTTGCAGCTGTTCCTGCTGTTATGCACAACTATGGCCATCAGTTTATTGGAGAGGCTGAATCAAAACTATTGCATTCACTGATGAACACCCCTTCAACCAATATTGAGAAACTGTATTGCTGCAATGAAGAGCTTAAAGTAAACGGAGAGTTGAGGTTGGCATATACAAAACGCATGATTGAGTACATTTCCCACCATATTGGGAACAACATTGAGATAAAATCATTGGATATTTTGCACCAAATTTTCTCATAGCGTGAAAACCTTATGAACATCATAAATAACATATTCCTTAAATACTCACACAACTTGCTTAAAGAGATAGATTTAAGCAAGAAAGATCCTATGCCGTACCAACTCAAATGGTTCAGATATCTTGTAGAACACGGAGCCAAAAGCTATTTTGGGACAGAACATAGGATGGAGAAAATAAAGAACATAAAGGAATTTCAGCAAATGGTTCCAGTCAGAGACTACAATGCTATGGCTCCATATATCAACCGTTTGCTAAAAGGGGAAGATTTTATCTTGTGGGACAGCAAAGTAAAGAGATTTGCAAAATCCAGTGGCACAAGTTCAGATAAAAGCAAATTTATTCCTGTATCTGACGAATCACTTCAGATAACCCATTATGGCGGTTTTAAAAGAATGCTGGCCAGCTATATACACAGCAACCCCAACAGCAGGATGTTCCTTGGTAAAGCTCTTACATTAGGAGGCAGTGTGGTTCCCGACAAATCAGGCAAGATATACAGTGGAGACCTCTCAGCCTTGCTTCTTAAGAACTCTCCAGCCATTGTGGAACTTATACGCACCCCCAGCAGGAAAACAGCCCTGATAGGAAATTTTGAGGAAAAACTTATAGCTATCTGCAAAGAGAGCGCAAACAAGAATGTTACAAATTTCTCGGGAGTACCCAGTTGGAACCTAATGCTGCTCAACAAAATATTGGAATACACCGGCAAAAGGGACATATCGCAGGTGTGGCCAAATATGGAACTGTTTATGCATGGAGGAACAGGATTTGAGCCATACCGTCCTTTGTTCAAAAAACTCATTCCAATGGACAGCATGCACTATCTTGAGAACTATAACGCATCGGAGGGATATTTTGCATTTCAGGATGATGAATCCCAAAATGGGATGCTTCTGACAGTAAACAACGGTATATTCTACGAATTTATCCCTATGGATATATTGGATGATGTCCTATCGGGGAAGATAACAGATATCCCTACACTTGCAGAAGTACAGACAGGTGTAAACTATGCAATTGTAATATCAACCATTGGTGGATTGTGGCGTTATTTGATTGGTGATTGCGTGCAGTTTACATCAACTTATCCCCATAGAATAATAATCACAGGAAGGACACAGCTATGCATAAATGCATTTGGGGAGGAACTTATGATATCCAATGCAGAACAGGCTCTGGCTATGGCATGTATGGAATGTGATTGTACCGTATCAGAATTCACAGTTGCCCCAGTATTCATGCAATTGGGTGATGATGCCCAAACATCAAAAGGATTTCACCGATGGGCAATAGAGTTTTCTGCACCCGTGGCAGATACTGCAAAATTTGCAGCTGTACTTGACAGATGCCTTACAATAGTAAACTCAGATTATGAAGCAAAAAGGGCTGGAAATGCAACAATGCAACAACTTGAACTGATAGTTCTGAAACCTGGAACATTCCTCAAATGGATGAGGGATAGAGGAAAAGTAGGCGGACAGAACAAAGTTCCCCGCCTACATAAAGATTCCCAATTTATAGATCAATTATTGCAGATATAGGGCAACCTTATCTGCATATTTTTTTGCCATTTCCGGTTGGCCGTTCTTCTCAAAAATATCTGCTATCATATAAATGTAATACAAGTTACGCTGCAAATCCTCTGAAGAAAGAAAATTGCCCATAAACTCTGTACCAAACAATGCTATTGCATCTTCACTCTCCGCAACCAGGCCGTCTGCAAGTTTCTCGGCTTTATCAGGAGCTCCTGCAGCAATATATACAGTTACTGCATCCATTACAGCACGCTCTGTTAGAGATGATATTACAGAAGTATTCAATGGGAATGCACTTACAGGCATTACACTCTGCATCTTGTCAAGTACCTCTATGGCCTTCTGCTTCTCACCTTTTGACAACAGCCATTTTGCACAATTTGTCATAATATCTCTTGGAGAGCACAAATTATTGAATGTGAGAAGATTCTGGTAATCTACATGCATAGTAGTGTCTGCCAGACTACTCCATTTATATGTATTCATTATTCTGTCATAAAGCCTTGGATCTACCTGCGAAATTACATTTCCCGATCCCACTTTGGTTGCAAACGGCACAAGTTTGAATGCAAAACCGTCATACTGTAGATATTCCTTGATTCCTATGTTAAGGTCACCTCCTGTCTGAAGGAAGTAAATAGGCCTCTCCCAATTGTAGTTGCAAAGCATATCCAAAACCATAAGATCTGTCTTGTTCAGGTAAGCATTGTTATTTAACCTCAAAACAATGGTATCAGCAACCTTGTCCATATCCTCAGGTGCCACAATGCCATATTTTGCAACATTCTCCTTATTCACAGGAATTGCTATGTTGCATGCAGCAATATAATCGTGGTTTTTGCCATCACTCATCGGGATGACAATTTTTGGATTTCTGAAGATATCCATAACCTGTTTACCCAATACTGTCTGTCCGTTGAACCTGTCATAAACCTGCACAAAGTCATTTGTACCATATAGATACTGCTTGCGTGGTATTGAGAATTTCACTGGATCAGATTCGTATGTTCTGTTCTGCATCTGGTCTATATACCAGTCGGTACCCATTAGAGAAGTATTCATTATCCTCACATCGGTTCTTACACCTTCCACCTCTTGTATATACCATAGAGGGAAAGTATCATTGTCTCCATGAGTTACCAACACTGCATTTGGATCCACTGTATTAAGATAGTTGTATGCCATATCCCTTGCAGTGTATCTGCCACTACGGTCGTGATCATCCCAGTTCTCGCAAGCCATCTGTATTGGAACCAATACACATACAATACCGGCTACTGCACCGCACACTCTTCTGTTTTTAATAGTCTTCTCCAAAATATCAGCCAACCACATTACCGCAAGTCCAATCCATATTGTAAATGCGTAGAACGAACCTGCATAAGCATAATCCCTTTCACGAGGCTGCATAGGTGGCTGGTTAAGATAAACTACTACTGCTATTCCTGTAAGTATGAACAACAACATTGTAACCACCCAGTTACGCTTATCTTTCTTCAACTGGTAAAACAAACCAAGAAGGCCAAGAATCAACGGGAAGAAATAGTAGTGGTTCTTTGATTTGCTCTCAACAATATAAGCAGGGCCTTCACTCTGGTCACCAAGTCTCATCTTATCCAAAAATCCTATACCACTCTCCCAGTTACCCTTTATCTTATCTCCAGGAATAGTTGCATGCAAGTCGTTCTGCCTTCCTACAAAATTCCACATGAAATATCTCAAATACATGAAGTCTACCTGATAATCAAAGAAATACTCCAGATTATCCTTCATATAAGGCATTTTGTATTTACCTCCCTGAACAGTTTTTCCTTTACCATCTGTGTACATCTGATAAAAAGGGACATAATTGTCGCCAGCTCCAGCTTGCCACATTCTGGTAAACAACATTTTCTGGTCTGCAGGGTACTCAGGAACAGAAGGGGCATTTACCTTTACATATTTTCCATCAAGAATATTGTAATACTCAGGGGACTTGACATCGCTATACTGGGATGCAAAGGTTTCACCATAAATAAGAGGATTGCTTCCGTACTGTTCACGTCCAATATACCTTACAAGAGTAAACATATTGTCTGGCTGATACTCATTAGTTGGGGTATTTGCACTTGAACGGATTACAACAACAGCAAAAGTTGAATATCCCACCACAATAAGAGTTGCACACAATATAATTGTATTCAACAGCACTTTCTTATGTCTGTATGTATAATAAATTCCCCAAAATCCGGCAATGATAATTGCCAACACAAAAATGACTGCACCAACATTCATAGGAAGTCCCATTCCATTCACAAACATAAGATCTACATACGCTGCAATCTTAGGAAGGTAAGGGATTATTCCATAAAGGATTGCTCCCAATATTACTCCCGACAACAAAAGAACCATTACAGTTCTCTTGCCTGTAACCTCATACTTCTTATAATAGTATATGAATACCAATGCCGGAATAGCAAGGAGGTTAAGAAGGTGCACACCTATTGAGATACCCATTAGAAATGCAATGAGTGCAATCCATCTGTTTGCATAAGGGAGATGGCACTGCTCTTCCCATTTAAGCATTGCCCAGAACACCACTGCGGTAAACAGCGATGACATGGCATATACCTCAGCCTCCACAGCTGAGAACCAGAATGTATCTGAGAATGTATAAGCAAGTGCTCCAACTACTCCGGCTCCGTATACTGCTACAGAGGAAGAAAAATCCAACGCACCTCTGCTCTTCTCAACAATTCTTCTACCAAGATGTACAATAGTAAGATATAGGAAATAAATGGTAAATGCAGAACACATGGCACTCATAACATTCACCAACATCGCAGCATCCTCAGGACCGCCAAACAACGTAAAGAACCTTGCAATAAGCTGGAATACAGGGTTTCCAGGAGGATGTCCCACTTCAAGTTTATAAGATGATGCTATAAACTCTCCACAATCCCAGAAGCTGGCTGTAGGTTCAATTGTAGAGAGATAAGTAAACGATGCAATGAACAATACAACAATTGAAATGATATTGTTGATCCTGTTGAACTTCTTTAACTTCATATATGATTTAAAAATTTCCCGTTAAAACTACAAATGTACTAACTTTGCAGCAAAATTCGTGCAACTATTATTTTTTATGGCAAATAACGATTGGAAAAGCAGACTTGGAATGGTATATTCCACCAACCCGGATTTTCAATTTGAGCAGGAAGAGATTCCCCAGCAGGAGACTCTTGCCCCTAAAGACCAGAAACTCATAGTAGCAATAGACAGGAAAGGAAGAGGTGGCAAGCAGGTTACAGTAGTGAGTGGTTTTATTGGAACAGATGATGATCTTGAGGCATTGGGCAAGCAACTCAAAACAAAATGTGGCGTAGGCGGTTCTGCCAAAGATGGGGAGATCCTTATTCAGGGAGACCAAAGAGATAAAATTGTCACTATCCTTACAGGATTGGGATATAAAGCCAAAAGAGGCAATTAGTAATATGCATATACTGCAGGCAAATATACCCTCTATTGAGGAGCTGTGGAAAGAGAGCTATATTGCACTCAATGAGATAGAGGTGCCTGCAGGCATCGCTCACTTTGATCCGTTGAGAGACATATCCAACTTTATTATCATAATAGCCCTCATGGGATACCTTATTCTGGCTCACAGACGAATTCTAAAGGGTTTTGCAATTGTAGGCGGCGCACTTTTAAGCAACAAGAAGTTGATGAACATAGAAAACCAGTCTAACCTGCAGATATGCAGAAATTCTCTCTTCTGGTTTCTAAATATCAGCTGTTCTTTCCTTTTTGCAAATATCGCTTATGCAACAAAAATCATTGGAAGTTCTTATTCTCTCCCTATCAGATTTGCTGGCATTTTAGGATTTATAACCCTATTTTTTGCCTTAAGAAAGCTAATTCTGCAATTTTTAGGATGGGTAAATATTTCGTCGGGATTCAATCTTATACACAAAATCAGCTACACATATACTTGTGTTTGGTATTTGTTAGTTTTTTGTTGCTTCTGTGTTATAAAATCAATACCTTCTGCTCCTATGGGCTCGATGCGTTATTGTATGATTTTCAGTCTTTTACCTATTATGGGACTATACTTTTTTTCAATTTATAGAATTTTTATATCAAAAGGATTTTCTCATGTTTTCTATATTTTATACCTTTGCACCCTTGAAATTTTGCCTATAGTAATGCTATTATACCTCAATTTCAACTAGTTAGATATGAAAATCACAAATATACTAATTTCACAACCGGCTCCACAGAACAGTTCTCCTTACACTGATCTGATCTCAAAATACAAGGTAAACATTGATTTTTTCCCTTTCTTTAAGGTTGAGCCACTGAACGCAAAAGAGTTTAGAGCTCAAAAAATCAATATCCTTGATTTCACAGCCATTGTTTTTACTGCAAAAACTACAATAGATGCATTTTTCAAATTGTGCGAGGAGTTGAGAATTACAGTTCCTGAGACAATGAAATATTTCTGTAACTCAGAGGCAACTGCTGTATATCTGCAGAAACATATTGTATTCCGCAAAAGAAAGATTTTCTACGGTAACGGTACAACAGCTTCTATCATTGAGACAATTGGAAGCAAGCACAAAGATGAGAAATTCCTTATTGCTGCTACAGCCGACAATATTAAGGGCGATTTGCACAAATTGTTCTCAAAAACAAAGTTCAAATTTGAGAGTGCCGCTTTTGTAAAAACAATCTATAGCGACCTTAAAGAAATAGATCTTTCAAAATACCAGATAGCAGTATTCTACAGCCCTTCTGATGTAAAATCACTTCAGGAAAACTTGCCTGATTTCCAGCAGAACGAGTTGCAGATTGCCACATTTGGTCCAGCCGCTGCCAAAGCTGTTGCTGCTGCAGGTCTAAATGTAAACATCACTGCCCCTACACCTGAAGCACCTTCTATTGCAAAGGCTCTTATGCTATACTTGCAAAAAGAGAACAAATAATTGCCATGTCAGCCTCATTCACAAAAGATGAGCGTCTGAGCTCGTTTAAGGAGATACAGTCTCTAATGAAAAAAGGGGAGACTTTTTTCCACTACCCGTTTAAGGTGGTGTATGAGAATATCTCCAACAACGAGGGTGAATTGAGTAGAGATAATGCCATAATGGTTTCTGTTCCAAAAAGGAACTTTAAAAGAGCCGTAAAAAGAAATCTTCTTAAAAGGAGAATAAGGGAAAGCTACAGACTTAACAAAGAGATATTGGTTGCACCACAGGGATGCAGAACCAATATCCTTTTTGTTTATGTATCTAAAGATATTAAAGAGTACAGCTACATTGAGGGGAGGCTTAAGGAGGTGCTTGAAATGGTAACCAAAGGAAAATCTAAAGGGGATAAGAAAAATGCAGCACAAACAACTGATATCCAATCTTAAAAAGGTACTATCCCTACCATTTATTGTTCTGGTACGATTCTATCAGGTATGTATTTCTCCTCTCAAACCTGCAAGTTGCCGTTTTACTCCAACTTGTTCTGCCTACGCAATAGAGGCATTACGCAAACATGGTCCAATTAAAGGGCTATACCTTACTGTACGAAGAATCCTCCGCTGCCATCCATGGGGAGGAAGCGGTTATGATCCTGTTCCGTAAAATCTTCTGATTACTCTTTTATTCCAAATCTGTTGTAGACCATCTCTTTGTCCTCAAACTCCTTGGATAGTGCATCAATTTCCTGTTTAGGGATTTTAAGGACATCTACCATAATAAGGCCATCCACACAATAATTGAAATCTGGGTCTACATTAAACGCCAATATTCTGGCATTCAACTTAATGTATTTCTTAAGAAGAGTTGGCAGACGGAATCTTCCATTGCTGAGTCTGAACATAAAACGATCGAAACGCTCTAACGAATCCATTCTGTTACTCAACAGTTCGTCTACATTCACCCTATGATAATTAGGTTTGAAAGGATCTTTGGGAGATACAAAATGCCTTAAGTGAGGTATTGATTGCCTACACTCAAGGTAATACACCATAAGACTTCTATAAAAATATGGATACCACGCACTTATACTCACAGGGCCTATAAAATAACGTGCCTGTGGGTATTTGATTAGAGTGTACATCAAACCTTTAATAAGGAGCATCAGTGGAAGTGCATCTTTCTGACACTCCGGCACTACAAATGAACGCCCCAACTCTATAGATTGTGTAAGGTAATCCGCAAAACTCTTTTTATATCTGAACAAGGTATGAGAATAGAAACCTGCCACACCCATTTTAGGTATTATCTCATCTCCAATACCAAGCCTATATGCACCTACCAGGATTTTTTTACCTTTATCCCACAGTATCAGATGCTTATAATATGAGTCGTATTTATCTGTATCTATACTTGTGTTTGTACCTTCACCCACTGCTCTGAATGTCTCCTCCCTGCATACACCTATCTCACGCATCAATGACGGGATATTGCAGGCTTCAGACAAATAACATTCGTAATTGCCAACTTCAAACAACTTATCATTGGCTAAAGCAGCTATTTCTTTCTCCAATACGGCCACATCAACATGTGCCGCTACAGGCTCTTGATTTACAGGATTTTCTACAGATTCGCCAACTGCAATATCATGCATATTGGCCTCAAGAGCATATGTCCTGTTCCACAAGTGCTTACCCATCTGAGCCATATCCAGGAACTCCTCCAACTCGGATGGCTGTATAGGTTTTCCTATCCTGAACGAGATTGTAGTACCTCTCTTGTTAAAGAGTTCATGAGGCAATCTTGCAGTTCTCAAATATGGGTTTACCTTACCCATCAGATGGAATATTCTGGAATTGCCACCATTAAAATACAAAGGCACCACCGGAACTTTTGCACTTTTAATGAGCTTAATTATAGAGTGCTGCCACTCAATATCCTTTACAACATTATCCTTGTTTGCATTTGAAGATACTTCTCCCGACGGAAAAAGTCCCAAAGCTCCACCTGCCGCAAGATGCTCTTTTGCCAATTTCAACCCTTTAAGACTACTTTTCATACCTGGACGGTCTGTAAAAGGGTTTACCGGGAAGAAATTCTCCTTAAGATTAGGTATATATGACAGGATAAAATTCGTAAGGATTTTAAGGTCAGGTCTTTTCTTTCCCAATATGCTCAACATCATAATTCCGTCAATTGCTCCAAATGGATGATTTGACACTATGATAAATGGTTCATCTTTGGGAAGATATTCAAGCTCGTCGGGAATATAATCTGCGGTAATATCCATATACTCAATGAGTTTATCCGCAAATTCAATTCCATGATATGGTTCTATGTGGCTATAGATTTCATTTACTTTCTCCAACCCCAAAATACGCATAAGAGCAGATGCAAGTATATTTCCTGCAACTCCTTTTACCTTAATTGCGTTCTTTACTTCAGATTTATTAATTAATTTTGTACTCATCATATAGACACATTAAACACAAAGATACACATTTTTTTTAAATTCGGGCATTAGCCCCCTTGTACAAAGCACAATGACACTGAAAGAGAAAATATCTACACTCCCTCTGGAACCGGGGGTATACAGATTTCTGGACACTTCAGGAGTCATAATATACATTGGCAAAGCCAAGAGCTTGCGTAAAAGAGTACAACAATACTTTACAAGGGAGGATACTCTTACAGCCAAAACAAGGGTCCTTGTCTCTAAAATTGCAGACATCCAGCACACTGTTGTTGAGAGTGAGCAGGATGCCCTCCTGCTTGAAAACAACCTTATCAAACAATACCAGCCAAAGTATAACATTCTCCTTAAAGATGGTAAAAGCTACCCTTGGATATGTATAAAAAATGAGCCTTTCCCCCGAATTTTCCTTACAAGACGATTTGTCAGAGACGGTTCACAATATTTTGGTCCTTACAGTTCCGTACAGCATGCACACAATCTTATGGATCTGATAAATTCACTGTTCAAGCTCCGCAACTGCAAACTTGCCCTCAGCAGACAGGCCATTGAAACTGGCAAGTTCAAGCCTTGCCTGAATATACATATAAAAAAATGTTACGGGCCTTGTGTAGGGGAAATTACAGAAGAGGAGTACAATGCCCAAATAAGAGGTATCAGAGAAATTCTGCGTGGCAATACCGGAGAACTCATTAGAGAATACCGCAAAAAAATGCAAGAGCACGCCAGTCTTATGGAATTTGAAAAGGCACAGGAGTACAAAGAAAAGATGGAACTGCTACAAAACCACTACAGCAAATCTCTGATTGTACACCCAAGTATAACCGATACAGATGTCTTCTCAATAGTTTTTGAAAAAGGGAATGCCTTTGGAAATTTCTTCAGACTCAATGGAGGATGTATCATACAAGCCCTTAACCTCCACTTCAAGCTCAACATTGAGGAGGAGAAAGAGGCTGTACTCACCCGATTCATGCAGGAAATCTACCAGATACTGCAAAGAGAAGAGCAGCGCCAGGCGGGAGAAATACTTGTACCTTTTCTTCCCGACAACCTGTCTTTTGGAAAGAACATACACATCCCACTAAAAGGGGACAAACTGAGTCTTTTGGATCTTTGTACTAAAAATGCCAAGGCATTTATGTTCCAGAAAATGAAACAGGAGGAGATTAAAGATCCCCAGGAGGGGAAGAACCGTGCAATTATGGCGCTAAAAGAGGTTCTTCAAATGGAGAGACTGCCAATGCACATAGAATGTTTTGACAACTCCAACACTCAGGGTACCAACCCCGTAGCAGCATGTGTAGTATTCAAGAACGGCAAACCCAGCAAGAAGGACTACCGCCATTTTAATATAAAGACAGTAGTTGGAGCCAACGATTATGCCTCAATGTACGAGGTAGTACACCGCCGATATTCAAGAATAATTGAAGAGGGGGGTGAGATGCCTCAACTCATCCTTATTGATGGAGGCCGAGGCCAACTTCACTTTGCTTACGATGCCCTAAGCAACCTTGGACTTCTGAGCGACAGACCGGGCAATCCTCCTCACCCCAATTTTCAGAAATACGGCCACATAGAAATAATAAGCATTGCAGAAAGATTGGAGGAGATTATGATTCCCGACGATCCTACCCCACTCTTTTTAGACAAAAACTCCCCGGCTCTCAAACTTCTTATGCACCTGAGAGACGAGGCTCACCGATTTGGTATAACCCACCACAGAAACAAACGTACAAAAAACCAGATAACCTCAACACTTTTGAATATAAAGGGAGTTGGCGAAGCCACTCAACAGAAGCTCCTACAACATTTTAAGAGCGTAAAAAGGCTTAAGACCGCATCATTAGAAGAGATAGAGGCCATTGTAGGAAAGAGAATGGCTCAAATAATTAAAAAAGAGTTGTAGAAAACAATATTTGCCAAGTATTTGCAGGCACCGGCACACCACCGTTGTTGCCATTTCTGGAATATCTTATTCCCAATCCCACATCCAGTCCAATAGCAAACGGAGAAAAATCCACCAACACATCAGAGCCATACGAGTATAAATTCACCGATTTCGTTTCTCTGCCTTCAGAAACAGCATTCACAGCAAAGTCGAAATATGGAATAATCCTCATCCTCTTTAAAAAGATAACTCTGGCAATGTTAATGTCTCCCAAATACAAAGGAAAAGCATAATCTACAGATGCTTTAATATACTTCTCCCCATATATATCCTCTGTATAGCCACGTGGCATTTCAACCAGGTTGGATATATAGAACAATTTACCATCATTAAACTGTTGCTGCAACTGCATTCCCAATCTAATTCCATGGTTGGTAGCAAATCCTGGCAGATATCCATATATGTCCAATCCAAGCTGAGATCCATAATTTTCCTCCATATCTATCATCCCTCTCCATGAGACCTTTCCTCCATATCCCCATTTGGGAAATACTCCCGAATGGGCCACATCTCTCAACTGATAATATTGTACCGCAGCACTAAGGGCATTTGTCGGATGAAATTTTTCTGTATTATAGCTATAAAATGATACATTGCTGTACTCCCACTGCAACATTGGAACAACTGATCTGTTCCATCCATTGCACGATAAATTTAGCGGGATATACGCCATTGCCTTCAACTCCACCAACGGTTCATCAGATATTGCGTACTCAACCTTTGCAGATGACTCCTCTGCAACAACTTTATAAAAGGTCCTGTTTCCATCATTTACATCTGCCGAAAACTGCACTACCGGATACCAGCCGGAATACTCCATTTTAAAATGCCCTTCATTTCTCCCCCTATTATAGGCATATCCAAGCATGGCAACAGCAGTACCAAGGGTATTCTGAGAATATATTGTTGCACCAGGTGAAATCACATCATACAAATTATCGTAGTCAGCTGTCATCAACTTATCTACATTATAATACAGAGGTGCCCATGAATGGAACCTGAACAAATGCCCCAGCTTACTATAATTCCTTTTCTCCACAGATGATGCAAATTCATCATAGGGAACAGAATATTTTACAATAGATACCCCTTTTACACTATCTTCAGCCAATAAACCTTTCTCCCTTAAGGCCGCTTTGGCCTGCGCCGTAAGCTCCTCTGCAACAAAATATTTATATGCTCCCTCTATCTTCCCTCCAATCAGTTGAGGCTCAAACTCAGAGCCGCAAGCCCCAGCCTCCTCCACATCAGCTACCACCGGTATCCTCTCATTCAGTTGTAAATCTGAATAATATACCTTCCCATCCATAACCAAAGGGGCACTTGCTCCATATTTGGAATTTGTTGCTCTAACCAGTTCTCCATTTTGAGGATAATACATATACACATTTCTTACTCCATCCATATCCGAAAGAAAATAGAGATAGCCGTTTCCACTTCCAAGCTCCTCAATAACTGCAGACTGTTCATTTATCTCTCTGTTCCACTCTCCATTATCCAACTTGAACAGTCCCAAACCTTGGTCTGTAACACACAACGCATAAATTATCCCATTCAAAAATGCTGTAGAAGTAATATTTCCATTATCCGGAGCAGAATATCTGGCAACAATCTCACCTGAATTGGAATTTACCAGCTCAAGGGAAGTTCCCCCAAAAGGATTATACGCAACTGCCTGCAATATCTCTCCATTCCCCTGAGGCTGCACATGAGCATAGTATCTCTTTTGAGTTATCCTTTCAAACTCTCTATTCTGAATATCAAAGGAGTATATATCTCCATATACTTCGTTACTCCACCTTGCATTTGCCACCTTTTCGGCAAACCACACCTTGCCGGCAGCCCCCTTAATGGTAACTACAGAAGAAGATATACCATCCAGCATTGTCTCCTTTCCACCACTAATCAGCACCAGTGAAGCAAATCCGTCATAAGACCTCTTTATATAAACAAGACTATCTTTCCCTACCATCACAGGAGAACTATACTCCCGATAGTCCTTTACCTTATCATGCAACAATTTTTTGGGTTGTGTGAGCCTTCCTCTGTGAGACAACTCCTCTCTCCAATAATCCCCCATCATATTTATCCCCTGTTTGAGATAATTGCGTGGGGTATCTCCAGCAACCTTGCGGTAACTCATATTTCTCACCCATGGATTATAGAAATTGTCTACCAATACATCCATCATCTCCCCAGCATAACCGTACTTTCCAGTTTTATATCTCACGGTACTTCCTACAAAATAGCCGAAGGCATATCTGTCGGGAGTATAATGTCTGAATGACCTCTGCTTCCATTTCTCCCATGACCTGATCTCCCCCTCCAGAAACGATGCTCTGTAGTACTCCATAAATTCGGCACTCCTACCCCTGCCGGCGTTGGTAAGTTCGGTTTCGGCAATCACTGCATCCCCCTCCAAAAACCATCGGGAAGGATATATTGCCACACCTAATGACGGAGACTGCTCCCCAATAGGTACAGATCCAATCTTAAAGATTCCTTTGGTAAAATGGGTCATCTGCCCCACATGACGCGACTCGTGCACCGCCAGCTGCTCATCCCACATTATAGGGTATGTCTGCTGCGGAGGAAGGGTGAAAAGTTCCATCCTTTTGGGTGCCCATACTACCTTGCCATTGCTCCACATAGTGGTATTGTACAGAACAACAGGAATTGTAGCAGGTTTGTCAACGTCCAACCCAAGCATCACCGCAGGCTTGTTCTGCTCAAGATGCCAAAGATATCTTGTAGCCAGAGAATCTGCCCCCTCAGGATAAATTACTTTATATGTATCCCCCTTTGCTTCCATCCATTTTATTTTGGAAACAACCCCTCCACTAGCGACAAACTGCGCCTGAAGAGATGTGGCTACCAATAGGGCAGCCAAGAAAATTACGCCAAATATTACACCAGTTTTCTTCATCGGGATACTTAAAAGGAAAATTGTTAAGTAATTGTTGCGAATATAACAATAATTGTAATCTTTCTTTAACTCCTCACATTTTAGATTTATATTTGTACTTCAAACTAAAAATCTAATAAATGGACGCTGTATTCAAAATCTTGACGTTGCTTGGTTCTTTGGGTTTGTTCCTGTATGGTATGACCCTTATGAGCGAGGCCCTTCAGAAAGTTGCCGGAGACAAATTGAGAAATATCCTGGCAGCAATGACTTCAAACTCTGTTTCAAGAATTCTTACCGGACTATTCATTACCGCTGTAATCCAGTCTTCTAGTGCAACTACAGTTATGGTAGTTAGCTTTGTAAATGCTGGTTTACTGTCTCTAGTTCAGTCAATTGGTGTAATTATGGGTGCCAACATTGGTACTACATTCACCGCATGGCTTATATCGTTACTTGGCTTTAAAGCAGATATTGCAGTACTTGCAATTCCGTTGATTGCATTCGGATTTGCATTTATGATGTGCAAAGCCAAAAAGAAAAAGTCCATTGGTGAGCTGATTATTGGTTTCTCACTATTATTCCTTGGTTTGAGCTTCCTAAAAGAATCTGTTCCAGATCTTCAGAACTCTCCTGAAGTTTTGGCTTTCCTACAGCAATGGACCAATTACGGCTTTGGCTCTATCCTTATGTTTGTTGGTATTGGAACAGTCCTTACTATTGTACTGCAGTCTTCTAGTGCAACCATGGCTCTTACACTTGTAATGTGTAACAATGGTTGGATTCCATTTGAGATGGGTGCAGCAATGGTACTTGGAGAGAACATTGGAACAACCATTACAGCAAATATCGCAGCATCAGTAGCAAATGTTTCTGCAAGAAGAGCTGCTATGGCCCACTCTGTATTCAACGTGTTTGGTGTTATTTGGGTGCTTATTCTATTCCATCCATTCCTTCTATTGGTTGCAAAAATCATTACTTCATTTGGACTTGACAATCCTCTTGTTCCAGGAGCATCTCCAAACTCTGTACTATACTCCATTTCAATGGTTCACACATTGTTCAACGTGTGCAACGCTCTAATACTTGTATGGTTCACCAACCAGATTGCACAGCTTGTTACCAAGATTATCAAGGGTAAGAAAGATGAGGAGGTATTCCGCTTGCAATATATTCAGGGTGGTATGCTAAGTACATCTGAGCTTTCTCTAAATCAGGCTAAAGAGGAGATTGTACATTATGCAGATATCTGCCGCAGACAATATGTTTACGCCAAGAGTGCTATCAACGAAAACGATCCTGAGAAATTTGATGCCCTATACAAGAAACTGGAGCACTATGAGCAGGTTACAGACCGTATTGAGCTTGAGATTGCAAAATTCCTTGATGCTGTTAAAGATGGAGTAATCAGTGAGGAGTCTGCACGTAGAATTCAGGCTATGTACAAGATTATCAGCGAGCTTGAAAGCATTGGTGACTCAGGGTTCAACATTGCACGTATTTTACAGCGCCGCAACATCCACAACATGAAGTTTGACGAGCCTATGATTAAGAAACTGAACTATATGGCAGACTTGCTAAACCGTGGTTTTGAGGCTATGATTTACAATCTTCAGAAAGGTTATACCCAAATCAATGACATTGCAAATGCACAGGACATTGAGCAGGATATTAACGAATACCGCAATAACCTTAAAGAAGAGCACTTGCTTAACCTTGAGAACAAGTCTTACAATTACCTTACAGGTGTCTACTATATGGACCTTGTAAATGAGTGTGAACATGTAGGAGACTTCATGATAAACATCTCAGAGGCAATTATGGAGATTAAATAAGCAACTTATTTTACAAAATAAGATATAACCTTTTCAACGGGTGCATCCTTAAGGATCACCCGTTTTTCTTTATCCAACAGATACATACTTGGAATAGCCCTTAGGCCATATATATTATTGTCTCTAAGAACCATCTGCTGATCATGGGCATAAATCCACTCCTTAGGGAATTTACTACGGTTTCTCTCCCACGCTTCCAAATTTTCATCTATATACATTGCCAACACTTTAAGTTTGTCTCCCTTAACCAAGTCCAATAGGGGAGAATCCAATATTGCCTGCAAAATCTGCCCACAAGCATTACAATCGGGATTATTAAAGAAAAGCAATGTATAATCCCCCTTAATGCCATATAGTGTACCTTCTTTATATTTGCCGTTGGATAACATTTGCCTGTATTTGAAATCTGCTGCTTGTGTACCTTGACGGTTGAGAGAACATATATTCTGCTGATACATATACTGCATCTTATCCAAATCGGTAAGGGACTTTGCAGCCAGAATACCATTTAGAGCTCTAAGATACATCTCTTCATCCAATACAGGTGAATTTGGGTCATAGAAGAAGTGCTCCATCAGTTGCATTATTTTAAGCAGCGGTTTTTTTTCGCCGCTTAAAGCTAAAGAATCAAGATTTGCAAACAGGTTTGCAACAGATGACTCAACCACCTGTGCCCCCGTCATAGACACCAGCTGGGCATACATTCCAAAAGCACGTAGAAATGATATTGAATCTACCCCATGCACAGCCCCTTTTACACCATTACACGGATCAGCTATCTTAAAAAACTCATTCCAGAAATTCCTTGCCAGATAATTTGCCCCCTGCTCCCCATCAATGATATATGCAGGTACGTTAACCATTGGAAAAGCCACTGCTTTACACTCCTGCTTTCTCTTGCATCCAAGTGTAAAAGCCATAACTGCACACAAAGCTATTAGTGTATATCTTCCGTTCATAATCTTAACCTTTTTTCTAATGATGCTAAGGTACTAATTTTTGTAATAAAAGAGAGACCGGCATACACCAATCTCTCTTTTTTGCTTTATACTAAGGGAAATACTACATCATTCCACCCATTCCGCCACCCATTGGAGGCATAGCTACAGGATTCTCCTCTTTTTTGTCTGCAATGACACACTCAGTTGTAAGGAACATACCTGCAACAGAAGCTGCATTCTCAAGAGCAACGCGACTTACTTTAGTTGGATCTATTACACCTGCAGCAAGCAAGTTCTCATAAACCTCTGTACGAGCATTATAACCGAAATCAGCCTCACCCTCTTTAATTTTTTGGATAACTACGCTACCCTCAACACCTGCATTGTCACAGATAGTTCTAAGCGGAGCCTCAATTGCATGTGCGATGATATTGATACCGGTCTGCTCATCATCATTTTCTGCTTTAACAGCTTTAAGGCAATCAATTGCTCTGATGTATGCTACACCGCCACCAGCTACGATACCCTCCTCAACTGCAGCTCTTGTTGCGTTAAGTGCATCCTCAACTCTATCTTTCTTCTCTTTAAGCTCAACCTCAGAAGCTGCACCAACATAAAGCACCGCTACACCACCTGCCATTTTAGCAAGACGCTCTTTAAGTTTCTCACGGTCGTAATCGCTTGTAGTGCTCTCAATCTGTTTTTTAATCTGAGCAACTCTGTCGGCAATAGCCTCTTTGTCACCTGCACCGTTTACAATAGTGGTGTTCTCTTTATCTACAGATACTTTCTCGGCAGTACCCAACATTGCAATATTACAGCTCTCAAGAGTGAAACCTCTTTCCTCTGATACTACAGTTGCACCTGTAAGGGTTGCTATATCCTGAAGCATCTCTTTTCTTCTGTCACCAAAACCTGGAGCCTTAACTGCAGCAACTTTAATGGTACCACGAAGTCTGTTTACTACAAGAGTAGTAAGAGCCTCTCCATCTACATCCTCAGCAATAATAAGCAATGATTTACCCTCTCTTGCAATTGGCTCAAGAACAGGAAGAAGATCTTTCATAGAAGAAACTTTCTTATCTGTAACAAGGATATATGGCTGCTCAAGAACTGCCTCCATTTTATCTGGATTAGTCATAAAGTATGGAGAGATATAACCTCTGTCAAACTGCATACCCTCAACAACTTTTACCTCAGTTGCAGTACCTTTTGCCTCCTCAACTGTAATCACACCCTCTTTCTTAACTTTGCTCATTGCATCAGCAATAAGTTTACCAATGAAAGCGTCATTGTTTGCTGAGATAGTACCAACCTGCTCAACTTTTGAGTAGTCCTCACCAACCTCAGTGCTCTGCTCTTTAAGGTTTGCTACTACTGCTGCAACAGCCTTGTCAATACCACGTTTAAGGTCCATAGGATTAGCACCGGCAGTAACGTTTTTCAAACCTACGTTAATGATAGCCTGTGCAAGAACAGTTGCAGTAGTTGTACCGTCACCTGCCTGATCATTGGTTTTTGAAGCAACCTCCTTAACCATCTGTGCACCCATATTCTGGAATCTGTCCTCAAGCTCAATCTCTTTAGCAACAGTAACACCATCCTTGGTAATATGAGGAGCACCAAATTTTTTGTCAATCACTACGTTTCTACCTTTAGGTCCCAATGTAACCTTAACGGCATTTGCCAATGCATCTGCACCCTCTCTCATAAGGTTGCGGGCATCCATATTGAATTTTATCTCTTTTGCCATGATAATTTTCTTTAAATGTTATTAGATAGTTGCCAAAATATCGCTCTGGCGCATGATAATATATGATTTTCCCTCTGAGTGAACCTCTGTACCAGCATATTTGCCATAAAGTACTGTATCTCCAACTTTTACCTCCATAGGCTCATCCTTTTTACCAGGGCCAACTGCCAATACTGTACCTTCCTGTGGTTTCTCTTTTGCGTTATCGGGAATAAACAATCCGCTTGCTGTTTTGGTCTCAGCCTCTTTTGGCTCAACCAATACTCTGTCTGCTAATGGTTTAATATTCATTTTTGTTATGTATTTTAAATTTGTTTCATTCACTTGAGCGATTAACGGCAAAATAAGTGCCAAATACCAATTCTGCCAAATTGACACAAAAAAATGACTACATTTGTACAAAAGTCAACTTATGGAAAACAATAATCCCGATATTTTGTTCATGAAAGAGGCCTTAAAAGAGGCACAAAAAGCAAAAGAAAAAGATGAAGTTCCCATTGGAGCTGTCATTGAGTGCGCCGGAAGAATTATAGCAAGAGCATATAACCTCACAGAAACGCTTAATGACGCAACAGCTCACGCAGAGATGCAAGCCATAACAATGGCAACCTCAACCATAGGAGGCAAATATCTGAACAAATGTACTTTATATGTAACTGTAGAACCATGTCCCATGTGTGCAGCAGCCCTGGCATGGTCTCAAATAAAAAGAGTTGTATATGGTGCTCCCGACGAAAAACGTGGTTTCTCCAAATTTACACCATCTCTCATGCATCCAAAAACCGATGTTACAGGGGGAGTTTTGGCTCCCGAGTGCGGCAAAATAGTTTCAGACTTTTTTAAAGAGAAGAGATAATGGAAGGATTGTTGGGATTGGGCCTTGTAGGCCTGTTCATTGGATGCTTTCTGGCAGCTACAGTCATACCTTTTAGTGCAGAGATTCTTCTTGTGGGAGCATTACTGGCTGGTTGCGATCCCCTTTTAACCTTCTGTACTGCAACAATTGGAAACAGTTTGGGAAGCCTCACTTCATACGGAATGGGATACTTAGGCAAATGGGAATGGATAGAGAAATGGTTCCATGTGTCAAGGGAGACACTTGAAAAACAAAAGAGCAAGATAGACAAATGGGGACCACTACTGGCAATGCTATGCTGGTTGCCTTTCATTGGTGATGTATTTGCCATAGGACTAGGTTTTTACCGACTCAATTTTACAAAATGTGTAATTTTTATCTTTATTGGCAAAGCCCTAAGATTTGGGGTGTGGACCATACTTTACATCTATTATGGTCAGGCCTTTTTGGATTTATTTGGGTTATAAGATTTTTTTGCATACCTTTGCAGTCTCATTGAGATATGGTGTAATGGTAGCACTACAGATTTTGGTTCTGTCTGTCAAGGTTCGAATCCTTGTATCTCAACATAAAAAGAGTGACCATTCGGTCACTCTTTTTTGTTTATATCCCTCTCTTGTATTACTCTATTGTACAATTGAATGTCTCAACTTTATTTTTAGCGTAATTGTTTGAGATTGAAAGAACCACTTCCTTATCCTTTATCTCCCATCTGGTAAACAGTGATGTTACCCAATTTACATAATGTATATTTGCATTAAGGACATTTTTCTCCCAACCATAGCTTGCCGCTCCATAAAATGGACCTTGCAAGCCCCTGTGCCAATCTATAGGGTTTATTGAATACGGCGGCAAACCAGCAATTGTATCAGTAGCCCACTTACCATATCCCATAGGTTGTGTATAAACTGTTCCATCTGTTTTGGTAATCTGCATCAACAGTTCCTTATTTGCACCTTGTTGCAAAGCAACCTCTTTCCAACCATATTTATTTTTAGGAATTATTATCTTTTTTCCCTGCAATTTTTTCAATACAGATGATTTCTCCTTTCCGGCAGGCATTTCAAGGCTGTATGAAGCCTGCTTCTCCAACAATGTCTTATAATCCTTGCTTGCCGGCAATGCTTCATCTGCAAGTTTAGGAAGGAATCCCTCCCAAATCAATCCTCTTTGAGGTTTGCCATTTGTAAATGACGCCTCGGTAAGGACAATTACAACATCTTTTTCAGGGACCACTATAACATACTGGCCAAGAGCTCCATCAGCCCTTACTGCTCCAGGATACGCACACATCCATACCTGATATCCATATCCCCAGTCGCCACCATTTGCCTGTTTTGCACTCATCTGGTCAATCCACTCTTTAGATACGATCTGCTTACCATTCCAAACACCGCCATCTAGCCACATCTGGCCAACTTTAGCAAGTGATTCGCTCTGGATATGCAAACCCCATCCACCAGTATTTACACCCTCTGGACTCTCTTCCCAATTCACCACAGTTACCCCCATATGGTTGAACATCTTCTCTTTAAGATAATCAAGAACTTTCATTCCTGTCACTTTCTGCACAATTGCAGAAATCATATAGGTTACCATTGAATCATAGGCAAACACCTCACCAGGTTTATTTGGGACCGGTTTTCCAAGGAATGTCTTAATCCACTCTGTTCCACGGCTTCTCATTCCCCAGTCGGGTTTTATTCCACTCTGCATTGTAAGCAAATCCCTCACTGTCATATCTGCAAGGTTAGTGCTAATGCTGTCGGGAAGATACTCAGGGAAAAATGTCGCAACCCTATCGGTCAGACGCAGTTTGTTCTCATCTATGGCAATTCCTGCCGCAAGGCTCACAAGGGTTTTGGAACTTGAATATTGTGTATGCTGGTATTGTGGTGCAAAAGGTGCAGGATAAAATTCTCCCACAACTTTGCCATGACGCATTACAATCATGCTATGAATGTCTGTTTGCTCCATATTGTGTAGAGCATCAAACAACTCAATAAGTGCTTTTGAAGGTACACCCTGCTCCTCTGGAGTTGAACGCTGCAACTCATTTATCTGGGCATTGGCACTTAGGGCAAGTACCACAAATGATAGGGCAAAAATAAGTTTTTTCATGTTATTGCTATTTTAATGCTATCCTACAAGCCAAACCATTACGTGGTTGTCAAATACTTCATATTCAAGTTCAAATTCTTCTTCTGAACCATCTTTATTTATGAATGTAGCCTCAATGTCTCCCTCAGCTTTAGGATTGAACTTGTCAACCTCCATCTGTTTTGCAAAGTCTACCCCATGTTGACTCATACGTTTATAGATAGCCTCTTTAGCGCACCAGTAAATTGCAAGCTGAAGATTACGGTTCTTCTCCTGAAGGTCATCTATCTCATCCTCAGACAAAGCTTTTTTCTCAACTACAGAAAAATCCCTGAGGGTACTCTCTATATCAATCCCAACCTCCTCTGTTGGGTGTGTTATTATTGCAACGAAACGGTTGGTATGGGTAATGCTTATTTTGGTAAGGTTATTCTGAATAAAAGGTGCGCCATTGTCGTGATGGCCAAGGTAAACCTTATCCTCAAAAATAGTATTCAAAAGAGCCCTTACAGCAAGTTTCTCCCTGCGTCTGGCGCCACTTTTTGTAATGTACAACTCCTCCAGTTCCTCATTTGGAATGGAAATGATCTTTAATAATTCCTCTTCTGTTTCCGTGACTTCCCAAACGGATATCTCAGCACCGTTCTTAAGTTCTTTTCTTAAATACAGACCCATAAATTATATCTCGATTATTTTCTATTCAATTCTTCAAGTTCTTCAAAATCGCTCTCATCAACAATCTCTCCCACAATCTCTTCCAGGATATCCTCAAGTGTTACAATTCCATCTGTTCCACCATACTCATCAACCACTACTGCAAGATGCATCTTCTTGTTACGGAACTCCTCCAAAAGATCATTTATCTTTTTACTCTCAGGGACAAAATAAGCTTCCCTAATATGGTTTTTCCAATCAAACTCCTCTTGCATATGCACAATATAAGGGAGCATATCCTTAATGTAAAGGAATCCTTTGATATCATCCAAATCTTCCTGATATACAGGCAGACGAGAGAAACCGCACTCGCGAGCAAGCTTTATTACATCCTCATTTGAAGATTCAATATCAATTGCAACAACATCCACTCTTGGTTTCATAATCTTCTCAACACTAATGGTTGGAAGTTTCACTATTCCCTTCAACATCTTTTTCTCCTGACTTGCAGTAGGAGTTGCTATATCTACAGCCTCCGAAAGTTCCTCCAACGTTACATCTCCCCTGCTGCCAAGATTTTCAGAAAGCTTGGAAGTGAACTTTACCATCATCTTGTTGAAAGGTTTTGTTATTGGGAAAAGCGCAGATATAGGAAACGCCATCATCTTGGCAAACTGCACAGGATAATGTGTTGCAATAATTTTAGGAAGTACCTCTCCAAACATCAAAAGGAAGAATGTAACAGAGATGGTATTTATCAGAAACTCCACAACAGGAGAATTGGAAAAATCAAAAAGATACCCCAGCAACATAGTGGACAAAAGCACTATGAGGATATTTACAATATTATTTGCCTGTAGGATTGTACCCAATAGATATTCTGGGTTGGAAAGGAGCCACAACACCCTTTCACCCTTGGAATCACCCTCCTGCTTAAGCGCATCCTTCTGACCCGGCGTAAGTGAAAAGAACGCAGCTTCACTTCCGGAAATAAGGGCCGAGCAGATAATCAGACCTATTATTGAAAACAAAAGAACTAAAAGTTCTATAGTAATGCTACTGGGAGGTTCCAAATTTTTAAATGTATTGGTTTAGACTGCAAATATAGTTATTTTTCTTTAACAGAATATTTTTCAAGCAAAAAGAGTGGATGATATTGCATCTTGGCTTCCCTTAATCCCAAATCTCCTGCATCATCCTCCCTATTTATGTATTTTACAGACAATTCCCCCTGCTGCTCATCTGCAACAATTGTGTTTCTAAGGAATTCATTTGCTATTGCAGGATATGCTCCCACTATATCTCCATAGGCTTTCTCTATATGCACCAAAAGAGTATCTGAATTGGTCTTTTCGGCAATGGTAAAAGCTACCACCTCACCATTTAACCTAAGCAATCCCCCTTTAAGCCCCAACTCTTCAAAATTATCCAGAGCATTTTTTACTGAACATGACTCACTGGCCATAGAAAGATCCTTCCCACAACCATATTTGGCACACCACTTCACGCTCATTTTGGCACACTCTTTCAAATTATTCTTCCCGACAGGTTCATAACTCCACCCCTCCTGCCTTTTAAATCGGGAGACAAAGTTCCTCTTGCTTTGAAATTTTTTCCCTTTCAAGAATGTAAGGTCTTCCGCAGAATAGATATAATCAAATATGTTACGGTACAACTCAAAAGAAAATCTGTCGGGAAACATCTCCTCAAGTATCTCTTTCTGATTATTCTGTACAGACATCATACAAAACTGATACCCGTTTGCCCTGGCATCTTGCATACAAGACTCCAAAAGCTGCTTCAACTCCTGCTTCGACCCCTTTCCTGCAGGAAAAAAATACATTGGAGAAGGAGCTCCCTCCGGAAAGCATTTTACAACCAGATAGTCGTTTACCCGACACACCCTGGAGCGCATGATATTTCTCCAGATAAACAGTACTGTAAAATTATATTCAGTTGCCCGGTTATCTGAATAACTGAGCAACTGTCTCATCCAATCCTTATCCTGAAGTGTAATCTCCCTGAATTCCATATTCTATAGTTCCAACCATTCTTTAAGGGTTGCAATAGCTTCCTGTTTCATAGGCTCGGGTAAAGTTGAAATCCTTGCCCTGTGGCTACCATTAGGCTCTATGTATAGCTTCATGGTCTGACGTCCCTTACCTTTCTTCTTAAGCTCCTCATTCTTTACAGGAGCTTCGGGCATAACGGCACTCCACGGATCAAACTGACCATAAATGAACATCATTTTGGAATCTGTTTTAGCCAAGAACTTCTTTATCTTTTTATATAAATATTTGTCAAACTTAAAGTTCTGTGACTGTGGCACAAACAACTTATTCAAATACCCCTCTGCATCTTTAATTGTAAGTAGTCCCTCAAAAGGCTTGGTATCGTAACCATAATAACCAAGTTCTTTAGCTGCCTGAACAAAGAAAGGAGCAGAATCACCACCCTCTGCAAAATAATCCGGGCCACTGGTCCTAACAAGGAAATTAAACATCTGCTCATCTGTAGCAGTCTCAGGATTGGGAACTATAGAAGTTTTCATTCCCCACTGCCAGAAAGCAAACGGAAACTCCAATACACAGTAATCATACACAGCATCCATGCTGATTTTATATGTATATTTTTTCTCAGCAGAAAGTTTCTCAAACATAGGCCTTATTGTTTCCCTTCTCTTTAGAAACTCTACCTGGAATGCTTTTAGAATTTCCCTATCCTCAGGAGTACCTGCATACTCGGCAAGGAACGGCTCGTGACGACCATCCTCAACCCCTTTGCAAAGAGGGCCCACATAAGGGACAGAAACATCCAGATCTTGAGGATAATATGCAGTGTAGAACATAGTTGTCTGGCCACCTTTACTTATACCTGTAGCAATCCATTTACCCTTAAACACCTCTCTTAGGGTTTGGTTCACATTATGAAGGTCGGCTGCAGCATTTTTAGCTGTCATATAGTCCCAATTAAGTGTCTCTGCTGTAATTGTAGTATCATCCTGCATAAAAGGTACAGACTCCAGGAAATATCTGTGTTCAACCAATACCATATTTGTATTGAAAAGTTTTGAAACTTCCTCTCTATAACGTGGATTTAAGCCATATGCTCCACCATATCCCTCGGTGATGATAACCGTTGGAGCATTGTAATCTGCTACAGCCACTACCACTCTCTGTTTGAAAGTTCCCATTTTTGGATTGGCATGATCTACAGGCTGCTCAAAATACATCACATATTTTTCCTTAAAAGGATTCTCCATCTTGTCAGAAATCTCAAGTTTCTCAATTCCACTTACATTTTTGAATCCAGCCAATTTCTCCGGAAGTTGGGCAAATGCAGGCACTACTGCAAACAGCACAACCACCAATGCAAAAAATCTACAAAATCTGTTTTTCATAATATTGAATCTTTATAATTTTCTCTATCAATTTCCCCTGCTATGCCATACCTCATTCTGCACAACGTGGGATGTATCTACAAAAGTACAATTTTATTGCAAATTTTAAAACTGCATCCTATTTTACCTTAAAATAAACATATTACATATACTACTATATATGTGTAATTTATATTGTTCTTATGTAAATTCTTTTTACATATTTTGCAGTATTGTAAAATATTTTTACATTTGCAGTAATTATAAGTTATTCAACACTTTATAAAATTAGGTAAAAATGAAGAAAATTGAAGGTACTGTCCTTATTTCAGACAAAAATAAAGGGTTGCTGACCGCTCTTGTACTGCTTCTACAGAAATATTTCAGCCGAGTAATCACACATGACCATCCAGAAAAAATCATAGAGCTTGCCAGTAAAGGGGATGTGGATATTGTTGTTTTGGACACTGGACAAAATGGAATTTTTGGGCAGTCGGAGTATCTTGATTTGATAAAAAAGATAGCCTCACTTGAGCAGAATGTGCAGGTTGTAGCCCTTACAAATTTTGGCCAGAACAAATATGCAATGGAGCTTGCAGATGAAGGGGCCTTTGACTTTATTCCCAAGCCATGGAACAATGAAAAATTACTGGTTACACTAAGGAATGCGTATCAGATGAGACAATATGCAAACACTTTACAGCAGGTTGGCATATTGGGTGATAATGGAAATACAGACCATGGCAGGCAACAGGAGAACCTGTCGGGAAGAAAAAATGAGGAAAAATTAAAGGAGAGGGCGATAACCTTGGAGCAAATGGAGAAAAAAATGATGAAATCTGCAATAAAAAGGAATAAGGGTAATATTTCCCTTGCAGCAGAAGAGCTGGGAATTACAAGGCAAACTCTCTATAACAAAGGGAAGAAATACCAGCTATTTGAGTAAAAGTATTAACTTTGCAGGTTACAATACTATAACAGAGATATAAAAAACGAAAAAATATAAATAGAATGAAGAATTTTGTAGAAGAGCTTACCTGGAGAGGAATGATCCACACAATGATGCCAGGTACAGAGGAGCAGCTTATGAAAGAGTGCACTGCAGCATATGTAGGAATTGACCCTACTGCAGATTCATTGCACATAGGACACTTGGTAAGCATTATGATGCTTAAACATTTCCAGAATTGTGGCCACAAGCCTTACGCACTTATTGGAGGGGCTACAGGAATGATTGGAGACCCTTCAATGAAAAGCGCAGAGAGAAACCTTTTGGATGAGGAGACTCTTAACCACAATATTGTTGCTATTAAAAAACAGCTTGCCAAATTCCTTGATTTTGACTCAGATAAAGAGAATGCAGCGGTACTTGTAAACAACTATGACTGGATGAAGGATTTCTCATTCCTTTCATTCATCAGAGATATTGGAAAACACATTACCGTAAACTATATGATGAGCAAAGACTCTGTTAAGAAACGCCTTTCTGGTGAGGCCAGAGAGGGTATGTCATTCACAGAGTTCTCTTATCAGCTTGTTCAAGGATATGATTTCCTTTATTTGAACGAGCATAAGAACTGTAAGCTTCAAATGGGTGGTAGCGACCAATGGGGAAATATCACAACAGGAACAGAGCTTATCCGCAGAAAAACTGGTAATGAGGCATTTGCACTAACATGTCCACTTATTACCAAAGCTGACGGCGGCAAGTTTGGTAAAACTGAAAAAGGAAATATCTGGCTAGATCCTAACTACACATCTCCATACACATTCTACCAGTTCTGGTTGAACGTAGGTGATGAGGATGCAGAAAAATACATCAAAATCTTTACCATGTTGGATAAAGAGACTATTGATAATGCCATTGCCGAGCACAAAGAGGCTCCACACATGAGAGGCCTTCAGAAACTTCTTGCAAAAGAAATTACAATTATGGTTCACGGAGAGGAGGAGTACAACAAGGCAGTTGAGGCTTCAAATATGCTTTTTGGCAACTCTACTCAGGAGGCATTGAAGAAATTGGATGAGCAGACATTCCTTTCTGTATTTGACGGAGTTCCTCAGTACGAGGTTTCAAAAGAGAAACTTGGCACTAACATTATTGAAATGCTTGCTGTTGAATCTAACATTTTCCCATCTAAAGGAGAGTGCAGAAAAATGATTCAGGCAAATGGCCTAAGCATCAATAAAGAGAAGTTTACCTCCGTTGACGGAGTGTTAGCAGAAGATCAATTGATCAATGGTAAGTATATTCTGGTTCAGAAAGGTAAGAAGAATTACTTCATCTTAAAGTTCAACTAATGGAAGGAGAAAGCACAAGACAACAAAAAATTGGCAAACAGTTGCAGAAAGACCTTGCAGAGATTATTAGAAGCAAGGGAATGGCTGTATTTGGCGGAGCAATGATTACAGTAAGCGAAGTAAGGGTAAGTCCAGACCTGTCCTTTGCAAAGGTATATGTAAGCATATTCCCATCTGCCAAAGGTGATCAGGCAATGGAACTGTTGCAAAACTCAGTAAAACAAATCAGAGGCGAGTTAGGAAGACTTGTTGGTAAGCAGTTCAGGATTGTTCCTGAGATTGCATTCTACAGAGACAATACCCTTGACTACGTAGAGCACATTGATGATTTGCTGAAAAAGTAACGGATGAACAGTCAGTTCCATATAGCCCTCAGATACCTGTTTGCTAAAAAAACACATAATGTAATAAACATTATATCCATCATCAGTGCAACAGGAATTGCCATAGGCAGTATGGCTCTGATTCTCATTCTTTCTGTATATAACGGCTTTGATAGCTCAATTAGAGAAATCTATGAGAGCTACAAGGCCGATTTTACTATAACTCCATCCTCTGGAAAGATCCTGACAATAGAACAGATACAACTTCAGAAGCTTTCAGAAACTGAAAATGTAAAATCTGCACACACAATAGTGGAGGAAAAGGTATTTGTGAGATATGGTTCCAAGGAGACTATAGCAACAATACGAGGAATAGATACAGCTTATCTGACATCTAATGCCATAGGAGAGAACCTTATAGAGGGGTATGCCCAACTATCTCTCAACGAAATTAACTATGCTCTAATGGGAAACCTGTTGGCATACAATCTTGGAGCTAGAGTAAGATTTACTACACCTCTGGAGATATATTTTCCTAAGAAAGACAGCAACATCTCCATTACCAATCCTCTTGAATCAATAAACATAAAAGAATTCTACCACGGGGGAACATTCAGATTCAAAGGGGATATGACTGAAGAGGGATCAATATTATATGTGTCCCAAAAGGCAGCAAAAGAACTTGTCGGGATGCAGAATAATGAGTTCTCTTCTGTGGAAATATATCTCACCCCTGATGCAAATGGGAAAAAGATTAGAGATGAGATACAGAATATTCTTCCCGACAGCATAATCAAGGACAAATCGCAACAGAATGCAACCCTATACAGGATGATGAAAGCAGAAAAAGGGGCTATCTACCTAATTCTGTTCTTTGTAACTGCAATTATCTCCATAAATATATTCAGCTGTCTCAGTATGATGATAGCAGAAAAGAGAGATGATATAGCAACTTTCCTTGGACTGGGAGCAACCAACGAGTTTATAAAAAGAATCTTCATACTCCACGGAATGTTTATTTCTCTATCTGGATGCCTTATTGGAGTAGTTATCGGAACAGCAGTTGCACTGGTACAACAAAAATTTGGAATAGTTACAATGCCCGGTAATTTTGTAATATCAACATTCCCGGTTGAGATTCATATAACAGACATTATTATGACTGTTATTGGAGTATGCAGTATAGGATTTTTAATATCATACCTACCTGCCAAAAAAATTTTTAAAAAATGATGCAACGTTTTTTACCCTAATTGCATCTATTAAGTGTAGGTTTAGGTTTTAGTCCAAAAAGGGGTTCCCGTAGGTAGTAGCGGGCGCCCCTTTTTAATATCCAGTCCTCACCTAGAGGATTATTTTCTAAAAATCCCAAAGAAAGCTGAACCACTGCCACTCATTGAGGCATATACCGCTCCCTGAGCATAAAGTTCTTCTTTATATGCCGCCAACTGTGGTATCTTTGAGAATACAGTCCTTTCAAAATCGTTTACAAGAGAATCTTTCCAAGTCTCCACAGGTTGGGAAATAATCTCCATAATACATCTTGAATCAGCTTCCAAGCCAATTTCAGGCCATCTGTTACGTGGAACTATTCCTCCATAGGCTGCAGCAGTAGAGACAAAATAAGGAGGATATACCAATTTTATAGAATAACCTTGGAGAGATGGGACATCTACTGGTTCCAGAATCTCCCCCCTACCTGTACCCAACATTGGCCTGTTATATACAAAAAACGGACAATCACTTCCCAACTGGGCTGCATAATCAGCCAGAACTCTGTCTGAGAGCCCCAAAGAGAACATTTCGTTCAATCCTTTGAGGGTAAAAGCCGCATCTGAAGATCCTCCACCCAAACCTGCTCCAACTGGTATTTTTTTGTAAAGATGTATTTCAACCGGAGGTATATCAAAATCTTTTTTTAATGCCTTATAAGCTTTGACACACAAGTTATCCATTGGATCTCCAGGATACTCTATTCCATATTGGTGCATTGAGAGTTTATCTCCCTCTACAATCTCCAGTACATCAGTAGCCTCTACAGGATAAAAGAGGGTTTCAAGGTTATGAAACCCATCCTCCCTCTTTTGTAAAACACTTAGACCTAAATTTATTTTTGCATTCGGATATAAAATCATATTAACCGCATTTTGAATAACCGCAATTCATACAAACCAAGCATCCCTCTTGATATACCAGATTGTTTGAATTACATTTTGAACATTGTTTTCCGGTATCATCTTTGGTTCCATCCGGAATATAACGTTTCAAACTACGTTCAACACCATTTTTCCAAGTATTGATAGCCTCGCTGTCCAATGAAAGGCCATTGATAAGGTTCAACACATCTACAATAGGCATACCGTGACGCAAGACTCCTGAAATAAGTTTTGCATAGTTCCAGTACTCCTTGTTGAACATGTGGGAAATACCTCCAACTATATTTGTGTATCCGTATTTGTCTACAAAATGGAAATCGTAACGGGTAAGACCAGTCTTCACATCCTTCTCTTTAACAATATAACCTGTCTCAACAGATTTAGGGATGTTACGGCTCTCCTCATCAACAAGACCGGTAAAGATTTCATATGGAGCACCATTCAGTTTACCTACAAGGGCAATCCATTTCTCCTTGCCGTTCATAAAGCGGATAACATCTGCCTCAAGAGATTTTGGTCTCTCTTTTGGTTTAAGTGACACAGTCTCTTTCTTCTCCTCTTTGGCAGAAACAAGAACACCTGCTCTTGAACCGTCTCTATAAACTGTTACACCTTTACAACCTACCTCCCAAGCAGTTTTGTATACATTTGCAACTAACTCCTCTGTAACTGAGTTAGGCAAGTTTACTGTCACACTGATAGAGTGGTCTACCCATTTTTGAATACTTCCCTGCATCTTCACCTTTGCAACCCAGTCGATATCTGCAGATGTAGCTCTATGGTAAGGAGACTTCTCTACAAGAGCCTCAACTTCTGCTACTGACATCTTTTTAACATCCTCAGCCGGAATTCCATTAACCTCACACCAAGTAAGGAATTTATGATGGAATACATAATACTCCTCCCAGCAGTCTCCTACATCATCTTTAAAGGTAATCACTACATTCTTGTCATTAGGATTTACCTTTCTTCTTCTAATGTAGAATGGAAGGAATACAGGCTCAATTCCAGAAGTTGTCTGTGTCATCAATGATGTTGTACCTGTAGGTGCAATGGTAAGAAGAGAAATATTTCTTCTACCAACTTTTGACATAAGCTCATACAATGCAGGATCTGCTGTGCGAATTCTGTCAATCATAGGATTATTTGCCTCTCTTGCTGTATCGTAGATAGGGAAAGCACCTCTCTCAGAAGCCATATTAACAGATGATCTGTAAGCCTCCACTGCAAGGCTCTTCTGTACCTCAACAGAGAAATCAATTGCTTTGTCAGATCCGTATCTCATACCAAGAGCAGCCAACATATCACCCTCAGCTGTGATACCCAAACCTGTTCTTCTACCTCCAAGAGATTTTGCTTTAATCTTCTCCCATAACTCCAACTCAGTTCTCTTCACATCATCGGTCTCAGGATCTGATTTTATTTTGTCAAGGATAGCCTCAATTTTCTCCATCTCAAGATCAATAAGGTCATCCATAAGCCTCATAGCCTTACCTGCATGAACTTTGAACAGTTCCATATTGAATGAAGCCTCAGGAGTAAACGGATTGTCTACGTATGAGTACAAGTTAAGTGCGATAAGACGGCAAGAGTCGTAAGGACAAAGAGGAATCTCTCCACAAGGATTGGTACTTACAGTTCTATATCCCAAATCTGCATAGCAATCTGCTACAGACTCTCTCAATACTGTATCCCAGAACAATACTCCAGGCTCAGCAGATTTCCATGCATTGTGCACAATCTTTTTCCAGATATTCTGAGCATTAACCATTTTGGCCACCTTAGGCTCAGCTGCATCAACAGGATATTTCTGCTCGTACTGCTCACCTGAAAGGGCTGCTTTCATAAACTCATCGTCAATCTTGACAGAAACGTTTGCACCTGTAACCTTACCCTGCTCCATTTTTGCATCAATGAATTTCTCACTGTCGGGATGCTTGATAGAGATAGAAAGCATAAGGGCTCCTCTTCTGCCATCCTGAGCAACCTCACGGGTTGAGTTTGAGTATCTCTCCATAAATGGAACCACACCTGTAGAGGTAAGTGCACTGTTAAGGACTGCACTACCCTGAGGACGGATATGTGAAAGGTCGTGTCCTACACCACCACGGCGCTTCATAAGCTGTACCTGCTCCTCATCTATCTTCATGATTCCACCATAAGAATCTGCAGGTGTATCATGACCAACAACAAAACAGTTCGACAATGAGGCAATCTGATATGAGTTACCAATACCAGTCATCGGACCACCCTGTGGGATAATATATTTGAAATCTCTCAACAACTCAAATATCTCATCCTCACTCATAGGATTAGGATATTTGTTCTCTATTCTTGCAAACTCACTTGCAAGTCTTCTGTGCATATCATCAGGTGATTTCTCATACAAGTTGCCAAACGAATCTTTCATAGCATACTTGTTAATCCATACAGACGCAGCCAACTCATCTCCTTTAAAGAAGTTAACACTGGCCTGTAAAGCTTCCTCATAAGTGTAGGTCTTGATACTCATGTATTTATATATTTTTAAAATTTATTTTTTCGCTACAGGATGCAAAAAAAGCAGCCAAATATCCAAGATAATTGACTGCAAGTTACATCATTTTAGCACCTCTACAAATGAGGGACAACAATACTTTTCAACAAAAGAATCAACACACCGTTCTGAGCACTCTAGCAACAGTGTTTGCTGCAGTTTGAACACTCTGAGAATTCTCCTCTCAGTCTGCTCTCCAATAAAGAGCCAAGTCTTTCCCTCAAATTTTCATTGCTTACTTTCTCAAGTACTGCATATGCAAATGCCTGTTGCTGCAAAAGCTTTGCCTCATCTTTAGCAATACCTCTTGAGCGCATATAGAACAACTCATCCTCATTAAGACTACCCACTGTAGCACCATGAGAACATTTTACATCATCTGCATAAATCTCCAAATGCGGTTGTGTATAAGCCTTTGCTGTTTTTGATGCCAACAGATTATTGTTTGCCTGATAAGCCTCCGTCTTCTGGGCATCTTTTGCCACATATATCTTTCCACTGAAACGGGTAACCGACTCGCCGTCAAGAATACCTTTAAACAATTGTGAGCTATGACACTCCGGTACATTGTGGAAAATATTCACTTTAGTAGAAACCTTCTGTTTTCCATCTGCAAGGTAAAGGCCATTCACATTACACTCACCACCTTTTCCATTAAGGGCTACCTCTATCTCATTGGATATCTCCCCTCCATGCAAAGTAATCACATTAAGATTGAAAACAGCTCCTGCCGCCAACTGCACTTTAAACGAAGTACTATGCTTAGATTGGTTGTGCTCGTTCTGCATAACAACCATATCTAGGATAGCCCCCTCACCAAGTTCCACATTCACATTCTCATGGGTTACAAAATCCTGCATAGAAAGGGTATGCGAACATAGCAAAACCTTTGCCTGAGCCCTCTGACCAAGGGTATATGAAGTAGAATATGAAAGATCTTCTGCTGCTTGTGCACTCCTTACCTGAATCACCTGCAGCATCTTTGGAAGAATCTCTCCCATTCCCAAATCCAACCCCATCTTCTCACCCTTGCCATCTACTACAAATACCTGCTCAGTATCCTGCAGAGGCACCCGGCACCTGAATTCCTCCTGGTGAGATTTGTCGGGAGTATAAATATAATTGTTCTCCATAATTTTCTTCCCGATAAATTATTCACCTTTAATCAACCAGTCATAACCTCTGGTCTCCACCTCAAGAGCCAACTCCTTGCCAGAAGTCTTAATGATTTTTCCCTTGTACAGAACATGCACAATATCTGGGACAATGTAATCTAAAAGTCTCTGATAGTGGGTAATTACAATTGTAGCATTATCAGGTCTTTTAAGTTTGTTTACACCAGTAGCCACAATACGTAGGGCATCCACATCAAGTCCACTGTCTGTCTCATCCAAAATAGCCAGTTTTGGATCTAGCATTGCCATCTGGAAAATCTCATTCCTCTTCTTCTCGCCACCAGAAAAGCCAACGTTTACACCTCTAGAAGAGAAAGCTGGATCCATCTCCACAATAGCAAGTTTCTCCCTCATCAGCTTAAGATACTCGGCTGCCGTAAGAGGTGCAAGACCTTTCTGTTTGCGATGCTCGTTCACAGCAGTCTTCATAAAGTTTACATTTGTAACTCCAGGTATCTCAATAGGATACTGGAAACCCAAGAAAAGTCCTGCCCATGAGCGCTCCTCAGGAGACATCTCCAATAGATTCTGACCCATAAACTTAACTGTTCCCTCTGTAACCTCATAATGCTCCTTGCCTGCAAGCACTGCAGAAAGAGTACTTTTACCTGATCCGTTAGGACCCATAATTGCGTGAACCTCACCAGGCTTAACCACAAGATCAATACCCTTTAGGATCTCCTTGCCATTAAT
Organism: Candidatus Egerieisoma sp.; assembly: GCA_045613465.1. Lineage (GTDB taxonomy): Bacteria > Bacteroidota > Bacteroidia > Bacteroidales > UBA932 > Egerieousia. Next base: position 19,169 of record JAZLBB010000008.1, on the reverse strand, counting down.
ATTGGCATGCAAATTCTTTATTTCTATCAAATTCTCCATAATCACAGTAATTTTAATCTATTGCGCCTTCATCTGTTTTCTCCACATTGTAAAACCAAAAAATGCAAGAATAAGATATCCGGCACTTACCATAGGCATAAACACCAAACCAGCCTTAATGTATAACGTAATATTGGTAACATTCACAACCAGCCATGCACCCCAACAATCAAGTTTCTTTTGAGCCGACAGATACTGCGCCAAAAGGATGAATGCAGTTACAAACGCATCCAAAAATGGAGCTCTAGCCATCGGGAAGATATTTGGCCACCATACATTCAACTGGCTTAGTAAAAAACCCCAACCTACTGTAAATGTTGCCACAATGGCAAGCAGCTCCAATCTCTCCTTATTGGTAAGTACAGTGATTTTAAGTTGCTCCTTGCGATCCTTCTCATTCTGGGCTGGATGTGTCCACCTATAATGCCCAAAAAAGTTGATGATGAACGAGATTGGCTGCACCAGCATACTGGAATACAAATGCTTCTGCAAAAACATGAAGAAAAGGAGGATATTATAGAGATACCCCACCCAAAAATTTAGCACCTTTCCCCTTGTAGCCAAAAATACACAGCTTAGACCCGCCACCACAGCAAGCAACTCCAGAAGACTTACCCCCTGGCCACCTAAAGTAAAAAGTATGTTATCAATACTGAACATAATAATCCCGACAATTTTTAACCAACACTACCTTCCAATGATACCTGTAACAGCTTCTGCGCCTCAACCGCAAACTCCATAGGCAACTGATTTATAACCTCCTTAGCATAACCGTTTACAATCAGACCAACAGCATCTTCTGCCTTTATACCCCTCTGCTGGCAATAAAACAACTGGTCCTCACCAATCTTTGAAGTAGTAGCCTCATGCTCCACCACTGCAGTTGGATTCTCGCTCTCAACATATGGGAAAGTATGTGCTCCACATTTGTCGCCAAGAAGCAAGCTGTCACACTGAGAATGGTTACGTGCATTCTCTGCTCCAGGAAGAATCTTCACCAATCCCCTATAGCTGTTCTGGCTCTTGCCTGCAGAAATACCCTTGCTCACAATACGGCTGCTGGTATTCTTACCAATATGGATCATCTTGGTGCCTGTATCTGCCTGCTGGTAGTTGTTTGTAACTGCCACAGAATAGAACTCGCTAATAGAGTTGTCTCCCTTAAGAATGGTACTAGGATATTTCCACGTAATTGCAGAACCGGTCTCTACCTGAGCCCAGAAAAGCTTACTGTTGGCACCTTTGCAAATACCACGCTTGGTAACGAAGTTGTAGATACCACCTTTACCCTCCTTATCACCTGGATACCAGTTCTGTACAGTTGAATATTTCACCTCAGCATCCTGCATTACCACAATCTCTACAACAGCCGCATGAAGCTGGTTCTCATCACGTTGAGGAGCGGTACAACCCTCAAGATAGCTCACATAAGAACCCTCATCCGCAACAATAAGGGTCCTCTCAAACTGACCTGTACCCTTAGCATTGATACGGAAATAACTGCTCAACTCCATAGGACAACGGGTGTTCTTAGGAATATAACAGAACGAACCGTCGCTGAACACCGCAGAGTTAAGTGCAGAGAAATAGTTGTCGCCAACAGGGACAACAGATGCAAGATATTTCTTTACAAGATCCGGGTAATCCCTAACAGCCTCAGAGAAAGAGCAGAAAATCACACCCTTCTCAGCCAAGGTCTCCCTAAAAGTTGTCTTCACTGAGACAGAATCAAACACAGCATCTACAGCCATTCCTGCAAGGACATTTCTCTCATGAAGAGGAATTCCCAACTTCTCAAAAGTCTCCTCCAACTCAGGATCAATCTCTGTAACCTCTTTCTTCGGTTGAGGTGCAGCATAATAGATAATATCCTGATAATCAATCTCCGGAATATCCAGATGCGCCCACTTAGGCATCTCCATTTTCTGCCATCTCTCAAACGCCTTAAGACGGAACTCCAACAACCACTCCGGCTCCCCCTTCTTAGAGGAGATTAGCCTTATGATATCCTCATTCAAACCCTTGGGAATGAACTCCTGACTGATATTTGACTCAAAGCCGTACTGATACTCAGCATTGGCTATATTTTCAATAATTTCGTTATTTTTACTCATCGCAGCACAAAGTTAATCCATTTTAGAGTATTTTTGTAAAAAATACTTCCTTATGAACACAGAATCACTAGAAAAAGGTACTCAGGAGAACAATAACGCTCCAAAAAGAACAGAAATTAGCGAGATTGGCAAAGTTGCACTTCTGAAAAGGCTTTTTGAAGGTACTCCATACAAAAATTCCACCACCCAATCATTCGCTGGCCGTATTCCCGACAAAGCAGGACGCACCAAAGATGTAAACAACTTCATCACAGTGCAAAAAACAATGTTGGAAGGTATTGACTTTGACCTTACTTATACCCCACTCAAACACTTGGGATACAAAGCGGCACTGCTTGCCCTTGGCAGCATCTATGCAAAATGCTACACCCCTGCATCACTTGCATTCTCATTGGGGCTTTCTGCAAGATTCTGTGTAGAGGATATTGCAGAATTCTGGAGTGGTGTAGTTGGAGCATGTAAAGAGCACCACATCGAGCAGCTTTCACTCGATTTGGGAGCATCAATGACAGGTCTTAACATTGCTATTACAGCATGTGGCCTCCAGAGTGCAAAAGTTGCAGCAACAGTACCTGCAGTAGACAACACCTGTCTGCTATGCCTTACAGGCAACGTAGGAGCAGCATACATGGGTCTTCACGTACTTGAAAGGGAGAAGATTGCCTTCAACCGCATCCCTGCAGAACGCGCAGCAGAATACGTGCAGCCAGACTTGAGCAAATACAAATACATTCTGAGCCAATACCTCAGCCCCGAGATAAACCCTAAAACCACAGAGCAGTTTAAGGAGGCCAAACTCTTCCCTGCCTGCGGCTACTTCATAACCAACGGCCTTGCCTCAGCTGTAAAGGAACTTTGTGAGGAACACAACGTGGGTGCAAAAATCTATTTGGCAAAAATTCCAATTGCCTCGCAGACCTTCTCAATGGCAGACGAGCTTAACATGGACGCCATCACCGCAGCCCTAAACGGCGGCGACGACTACAAGTTCCTCTTTGCCGTACCGGTTCAGGAACACGAGCGCTTCCACAAGGAATTCCCCAATGTGGACATCATAGGCCACCTCTGCAAGCCAGAAGCCGGCGCCTCACTGGTTACCCCAGAAGGAGCTGAGATTACTTTAAGGGCTCAGGGATACTAAAAATAGGAGGCTCAGCCTCCTATTTTTACAAATAAACCTCCGAGTCAATCTTGTAATCCAGATTATGGTGGGCAAGAAAATCTATAAGGCCAGGGTTAATGTCAACCTTGAACTTGCGGGAGATATGTTCTACCGAGTAACCGTGTTCAAAATCAATAAGGTTGATTGAGAGACCTTTTTTGCCTTTATTGGCTTTCAGTTCCTTAACCAAATCTTTGCGGAAAGATGGAGAAATCTTCTTTATTGGGACACTTATAATCAGCCTCTTCACAAATTCTTCCTTGGTGTTGGCAAGCATGGTCATCTTGCGGATCTTAAGTTCACATTCCACTGGGAGAGGTTTGCCGTCGGGACCCTTCTCCTCCTCTTTGCCAAAGCCGAATTTTGGCATAATCTGGCATTTGAACATTATGGCCTGCCCCTCCTCAAGGAATGGCATGAAATTCTCAAAGTCTTTTCCAAAGAGGGCAAATTCTATACTGCCGTCGTAATCCTCCATTGAGAATTTTACCCATGGCTTTCCGCTCTTCTTGGATACCATCCTATTCACTGATGTTATCAGACCTGCAAGATAAAGTTCCCTTTTCCGCAACGCAGGATCGGTAGCGGCAGCGGCAGCCATAGCGGATGCATCACTGAGTGACAGCTTCACAAAATTTTGCATCTCAAACTTGAAAATATCCAATGGATGGGAAGAAAGATACATTCCAACCAGCTCCTTCTCCTTCTTTAGGAACTCCATCTTGTTGTAGTCCTTTGGTGCAGGAATCTCAGGCGGAGTTGGCTTGAATCCCTCATCCAAATCCCCAAATAATGAGTTTCCTCCCGACAGAGTATCACTTTGCAGTTTCTGCCCGTATCTGCATAGTGATTCAAGGAACACCTCACCTTTGCTGTTCTCCGAGAAGAACTGCTCTCTCCTTATTTCAGGGAAAGAATCAAAAGCTCCAGCATATGCCAAAGACTCAACAGTCTTCCTGTTCATAGTAGCATTGGCAGAAGCTCTCTCTATAAAGTCAAATATTCCTGTAAACGGTTTGTCTCCCCTGCAGGCTACAATTGAATCTACCACGGCTCCTCCTACACCTTTTACACCAGCCATTCCAAAGCGGATATCACCAGCCTTGTTTACAGAGAAGGTACGCTCACTCTCGTTCACATCCGGACCAAGAACCTTTCTGCCAAGTCTGCGGCACTCATCCATAAGCTTGGTGATCTCCTCAATGTTATTGAGGTTTTTACTCAAGTTGGCTGCCATGAACTCTGCAGGATAATGGGCTTTCATGTAACCTGTCTGGTATGCCACCCAAGCGTAACATGTTGCATGGGATTTGTTGAAGGCGTACTGGGCAAATGCTGTCCAGTCTTTCCAGATCTTCTCAAGTGTATCCTGTGGATGGCCGTTGGCAGCTCCTCCCTCCATAAACTTCACCTTCAACTCCATCATCTTATCAATGAGCTTCTTACCCATAGCCTTACGAAGTCCGTCGGCCTGGCCTTTGGTAAAGTTGGCAAGTTTCTGCGAAAGAAGCATCACCTGCTCCTGATATACGGTTACACCGTATGTATCCTGCAAGATGCTCTCCATTTCTGGAAGATCGTATTCAATAGGCTGCTCCCCTTTCTTACGGGCTACAAAGTCTGGGATGTAATCCATAGGACCCGGCCTGTAAAGGGCGTTCATGGCAATAAGGTCTTCAAAACGGCTTGGCTGAAGCTCCCTCAGCCATTTCTGCATTCCTGGCGACTCAAACTGGAACACCGCAACGGTATCTCCACGTCCAAACAGCTCAAAAGTCTTTTTATCATCAATAGGAATAGCCTCAATATCTATATCTATTCCTTTAGATTTCTTTACGTTGTTTACAGCCTCCTTAAGGATTGAGAGCGTACGCAGGCCCAGGAAGTCCATCTTAAGCATTCCCACATCCTCAATGAAAGAACCCTCATACTGTGACACCCACATATCCTCTCCTGTCTCCTTATCTTTTGCTATACAGATTGGAATATGCTCTGTGAGGTTATCTCTACCAATAATAATAGCACATGCATGCACTCCGGTGTTTCGCACTGTTCCTTCAAGTTTCTGGGCATATTCAAGGGTATCACGTACTCCAGGGATATCGGAGTTCTCATATGCCTCCTTCATCTCCGGAACCAACTTCACACAGTTCTCTACAGTTACTTTAACCTTCTTGGTCTTCTCCTTCACCTCACCGTTCTCGTCTGTATATTTTTCCACTTCCTCCGGGAAGCTGTCGGGAACAAGTTTGGCAAGGCGGTCGCTCTCTGGAAGAGGAACCTGCTGAATTCTGGCGACATCCTTAATGGCACTCTTAGTAGCCATTGTACCAAAGGTAACTACGTGCGATACATGGTCTTTACCATACTTCTCCTCCACATACTGCAGCACCTTACCACGACCGTCATCATCAAAATCTACGTCTATATCGGGCATAGAGATACGGTCTGGGTTAAGAAAACGCTCAAACAGCAAATCATATTTGATTGGGTCCAAATTGGTGATTCCCAAACAATATGCTACTACTGAACCAGCAGCAGAACCACGGCCAGGACCTACCCATACGCCAATATTTCGGGCCGCCGCAATGAAGTCCTGCACAATAAGGAAGTAGTCTGGGAATCCCATCTTCTTAATGGTGCCAAGCTCAAAGTCTATACGCTCACGGCACTCGTCGGTAATGGTCTTGTATTTCTTCTCCGCACCTTTGTATACCAGATGGCGAAGGTATTCGTTACTGTCGGGAAACTCTTCAGGAATTGGGAATACCGGAAGTACGTGGTCTCGGTCAATCTTGTATTTTTCCACCTTCTCCACAATTTCCAAGGTATTCTCTATAACCTCAGGATGATCCGGGAACAGCGCCCTCATCTCCTCCTCTGTCTTTAGGTACTCCTGCTGGGTGTACCTCATACGGTTTGGATCATCATAGTTGGCATTGGTGGTAAGACAGATAAGACGATCATGAGCCGGAGCATCCTCCTTGCTGGCAAAGTGGGCATCATTGGTAGCAACCACCTTAATACCAAGGCGCTCTGCCATACGGAATATCTCTGCATTGGCAACCTCCTGCAAATCTGCCACCTCTGTTGTCATTCCAGGAACCTCTGTTCGGTGCAGCTGTACCTCAAGATAGTAGTCCTCCCCAAACAGGTTCTTGTACCACAAGGCAGTCTCCTCAGCCTCCTTGAGCCTGCCTGTGTTTATGTATTTTGGAACCTCACCTCCAAGACATGCCGAACAGCAGATAAGGTTCTCATGGTATTTCTCAAGTATCTCGCGGTCTATCTTTGGCTTGTAATAAAAGCCCTCTGTCCAGCCGGTAGAAACAATCTTTACGAGATTATAGTATCCTTGCAGGTTCTTTGCCAACAGAATAAGATGGTACGCACCCTGGTCCTCCTTTCCCCTCTTGCTGAAACGCCCCTCAGGGTTCAGATACACCTCGCACCCGATGATTGGCTTCACATCCGGAAAATCCTTGGCAACCTTGAGGAACTCCTTTACACCAAACATATTGCCATGATCAGTAATGGCTAACGCAGGCTGGTTATCTGCTGCCGCCTTCTTGAAATGGGCCTTTATGCTTGCCTGGCCATCCAGGATTGAGTAATATGTATGTACATGTAAATGTGCGAATGACATAGTTTGTGGGTATAATTTTTATTTTTACAATAGCATTATTTTCTCCTTCTCGCCACTCCCTTTCTGGAAGCTTTCTTGTTCCATTCAGGATCCCATATAAGGGTGTAGTCTATGAGTTTCTGTTCAAGGTTGGTCTTGGAAACTTTTATTCGTACTTTATCACCAAGGGTAAAACGTTTACGGGTAGATTTTCCTATCAGGCAGTAGTTCTTTTCATCGTAAATAAAGAAATCCTCTTTTATCTCACGAAGCATTACCATTCCTTCAACTTTAGAAGGCTCTATCTCAACATACATTCCCCACTCGGTGATTCCCGATACACTTCCTTCAAATTCCTGCCCCACTTTGTCCTGCATATACTCCGCCAGTTTGTATTTGGTACTGCTGCGCTCCGCCTCAGTTGCCAGATGTTCACGTTGTGATGAGTGTTTGCACATCTCCTCGTAACGGTTCTTATCTTCGTTTTTACCTTTATCAAGGTAGTGGGTAAGCAAACGGTGTACCATCATATCGGGGTAACGTCTGATAGGTGAGGTAAAGTGTGTATAGTAGTCAAAGCCCAAACCGTAGTGTCCAACATTGTCTGTTGAATATTTTGCACGTGCCATAGAACGGAGGGCTATTATCTCAATTGCTCCACACTCCGGTTTTCCTTTTGCCTTTTCCAGCAAAGCGTTAAGTTCTGTTGCCACCTCACGGCCGTTGTTCACAGAGCCCATCTGGTATCCGAAGTGCTTTACAAAATCCTTGAGGTTACGCACCTTGTCATAATCGGGCTCGTCATGTACCCTATATACAAACGTAGGCTCTTTAAGACGCAAGCCCTTGGTTACACAGGTAGCCACCTCCTTATTTGCAAGAAGCATGAACTCCTCAATGAGCCAGTTGGCCTCACGGCTTATCTTCTGCACCACATCTACAGGTTTTCCGGCAGTATCCACAATCACCTTCATCTCAGGACGCTCAAAACTGATTGATCCGCTCTGGAATCTGATTTCACGCAACTTGGATGCTATGGAATGCAATACCAGCACTGCCTGCGCCACATCCTTATCTGAATAGGCTTCCCCCTTTTTTCGTCGGGAAGAAATCTTTACACTCTTAGTCTCTACGCCACTGCCCATCTCACCCATGTATTTTAAGGTATAATCTCCTTGTGTCTCAATAATTTCCTGCGCCTGTTCATATGAAAATCTGCGGTCAGAATTTATCACGGTACGGCCAAACCATCTTTTCACAATTTTGGCTGTAGGGGTAATCTCAAACACTGCAGAATAGGTAAGTTTCTCCTCGTTTGGTCTCAATGAACACAAATTATTTGACAAAGCCTCGGGAAGCATTGGCACAGTACGGTCTACAAGGTAAACAGATGTACCTCTGTCGTATGCCTCCTTGTCAATGGTATCGTGAGGGCGCACATAGTGAGTAACATCCGCTATGTGTACGCCTATCTCGTAATTGCCGTCGGGAAGCTCCTTAAAAGAGACAGCATCATCAAAGTCCTTGGCATCTGCCGGATCTATTGTGATGGTAAGAACTTCTCTCATATCCTTACGCTTGCGGATCTCTTTCTCCTCAATTTTTACAGGTATTTTCTTAGCGGCCTCCTCAACCTCTGGGGCAAATTTATACGGTAATCCAAATTCAGCCAGGATGGCATGCATCTCAGTATCATTTTCCCCCGGTTCTCCAAGCACATCAATTATCCTCCCGACAGGGGTATCTGAGCGCAATGGCCAATCTGTTACCAGAACTGCCACTTTCTTCCACTGGGCATCTTCATTGACATCTTCTAATGAAACCATAATATCATAAGGCATTACACGACTCTCCACGATAACCCAGCCCTGCTGCCCTATTATTTGTAAAATTCCAATAAACGGCTTTTTACTTCTCTCCAGAATTGCCACAACCTCTCCCTCACAACTATGCCTTGCATCTTTCTTGCGGGTTACAGCCACCCTTACCAGATCTCCATTAAGAGCATGAAGCATCCTGTTCTGCGGTATAAACACATCGTCTTCCCTTTCAGGAACAACTACAAATCCGTACCCTTCCCTGGTCATCTGCACTGTACCTTCCACTACTTCAAGCACTTTGCGGCTTGTACTCCTTCTTCCTATACTGCTGCTCCTTTTGCCATTTTTTTTGCCGGCATCTTTCTTGACTTTTCTCTTTTCTCTCATAATTGATTACCTTTGCGGCCGTTGATTGAATATTACAAAACTAAGAAATAAAATGGATAAAAAAGTACTTTTAATGATTCTGGATGGCTGGGGCATTGGAAAAAATGACTCTACAAATGCTATTTATACTGCAGGCCAGCCAAATATTGACGCCCTTTTGGCAAAATATCCTTCTTCACAGCTTTCTGCAAGTGGCGAGGATGTTGGTCTTCCTGAGGGTCAGATGGGTAACTCTGAGGTAGGCCACCTTAATATTGGTGCCGGAAGAGTTGTTTACCAAGACCTTGTAAAGATCAATAAGGCTTGCCAGAACAGGACTTTATTGGAGAACAAAGAGGTTAAAGCTGTATATGATTATGCAAAAGAGAGCGGCAAGGCTCTTCACTTTATGGGATTACTTTCCAATGGTGGTGTACACAGTTCTATTGAGCAGCTCTTTGCTTTCTTGGATGTTGCTAAAGAGTACAATCTGGAAAAAGTATATGTTCACTGCTTCATGGATGGCCGTGATACAGATCCTAAGAGCGGCAAAGGCTTTGTTGAGCAGCTTGAGGCTCACATGGAAAAATCTACCGGTAAAATTGCATCTGTAGTGGGACGTTTCTACGCTATGGACCGCGATAAGAGATGGGACCGCGTAAAAGTGGCATACGACCTTCTTGTAAATGGTGAAGGTGAGGTTGTTGCTTCTCCTGCCGCAGCTGTTGAGGCTTCATATGAGGCTGGTGTTACAGATGAGTTCATCAAACCAATTAAAGTTGATGGCACTGCAAACATTGAGGCCGATGATGCAATTATCTTCTTCAACTTCCGTAACGACCGTGCACGTGAGATTACCAGTGTTCTTACACAGGAGGATATGCCAGAGATGGGAATGAAGACACTTCCTTTGTACTATTGCTGTCTAACCCCATACGATGACAAGTTTACAGGTGTACACATCCTATTTGATAAAGAGAATGTACAGCTAACCCTTGGTGAGGTAGTTGCAAACGCAGGTAAAAACCAGCTTAGAATTGCTGAGACCGAGAAATACGCTCACGTTACATTCTTCTTCTCTGGAGGACGTGAGGCTGCATTTGAGAACGAGGAGCGCGTACTTGTAAACTCGCCAAAAGTAGCTACATACGACCTTAAACCTGAGATGAGTGCACCTGAAGTAGCATCTGAGCTTATTAAGGTTCTTGATACAAAGAAAGAGGATCTTGTAATCCTTAACTTTGCAAACGGCGACATGGTAGGCCATACCGGTGTATACGAGGCTATTACCAAAGCTGTAACTACAATTGACGGACTTGTTAAGGAGGTAGTTGATTCGGCTGTTGCAAACGGCTATACTGTTCTTATTACTGCAGACCATGGTAACGCCGATAACGCTGTAAATGCAGACGGCTCACCTAACACTGCACACTCACTTAACCCTGTTCCTTTCATTGTTGTAGACAACGATGTTAAAGAGGTTAAGAATGGTATCCTTGCAGATATTGCCCCTACAATTCTTAAACTTATGGGCATTGCACAGCCTGAGTGCATGACTGGTACTCCATTGGTATAATAATCCATTGGTAGGATTCAAAAGAATAGGGTGACACCATTGGGTCACCCTATTCTTTTTATCGGGATTAAAATTACAATCGCTCCAATTTTACTGTAAAATGGCGCATAAGTTCTGTCTCCCATACTATTTTCACTCCTCTCTTAATTTCATTACGACGGTCGTAAACATTCTTGAGGGCAGCGGCAATTACATCCATATGGTTATTTGTATAGACACGGCGAGCAATACATAAACGCAAAAGATCCAAACCTCCAAAACGGTTCTCACGGGTTACAGGATCACGGTCTGCAAGAATGTAACCTATCTCACAGCCACGGATACCAGCCTCCAGATAAAGTTCTATTGCCAGTGTCTGGGCAGGAAACTCCTCTTTAGGAATATTTGAAAGTACTCTATCTGCATCTACAAATAATGCATGTCCACCCACAGGCCTCTGATATGGTATACCATATTCATCAAGTTTTGCAGCCAGATACTGTACCTGTCTTATACGGGTTTCAATATTGTCAAGTTCAGTATTTTCATCCAAACCAACTGCAAGGGCAGCCATATCACGGCCATTCATTCCTCCGTAAGTAAGATATCCCTCAAATGGAATACAGAATCTTTTTGCCCCCTCAAACCAATCCTCATGGCGTGTTGCGATGAAACCACCCATATTTACAAGACCATCTTTTTTAGAAGACATTGTCATTCCATCTGCATAAGAGAACATCTCTTTTACAATCTCCTTTATTGTTTTATCTGCATATCCGGCCTCACGCACCTTAATGAAATAAGCATTCTCCACAAAACGGGCCGAATCAAAAATTACCCTTTTGCCGTATTTGTCCGCTATACTACGCACCTGACGCAAATTTTCCATAGAAACAGGCTGTCCTCCTGCTGTATTATTTGTGATTGTCACAACAATGAAAGGAACTTTATCTGCATATTTGGCAAGAGCTTTTTCCAATTTGTCGGGAGAGACATTCCCTTTAAAAGGCACCTCCAATTGGGTATCCTTTGCCTCATCTATTGTACAATCCAATGCGGTTGCCTTACGGCTCTCAATATGTCCCTTTGTTGTATCAAAATGGGAGTTCCCAGGGACAACATCACCCTCTTTTACCAAATGGCTGAAAAGGACATTTTCAGCGGCTCTTCCCTGATGGGTTGGAATTACATACTCAAATCCGGTAAGCCTTGTAATAGTATCTTTAAGCTGGAAAAATGACGAAGAACCGGCATAGCTCTCATCGCCCATCATCATGGCTGCCCATTGACGGTCACTCATGGCACCTGTTCCCGAATCGGTAAGGCAGTCTATGTAAACCTGATCTGACTTCAACTGGAACAGATTGTAGTGTGCATCCTTAATCCATTGCTCGCGCTCTGCACGGGTACTTTTTCTAATGGGTTCAACCATCTTTATCTTCCAAGATTCTGCAAAAGGTAGTTCCATATCTGTTATATTTTAAGTTGTTTGCTTATTATTTATAAAAATCGTTACAAAATAAACAAAATTTATAACAAAATCAAGGATACCTTCTTAAAGTAGCAGAAAAAGAAAAGAGGCATCCCTTATAGGAATGCCTCTAATTTGTATAATTAAGGAAAACCTTATTTATTCAATTTTTTAGCAGCTTTCTCGCTGAATCTGTACATCAATGGAGTTGCAACGAACATTGAAGAGTAAGTACCAACAAGGATACCTACGATAATTGCTACTGCAAATCCTCTGATAACCTCACCACCGAACAATGCAATTGCCAACATTACCACCAAAGTAGTTACTGAGGTATTGATTGTTCTAACCAATGTGCTGTTCAATGAAGAGTTGATTGTCTCACCAAGATCACGTTTAGGATAAAGAGTCTTGTTCTCACGGATACGGTCAAAGATAACCACTGTATCGTTGATTGAGTAACCGATAATAGTAAGCACTGCAGCAATAAATGTCTGGTCTACATCCAAGCTGAAAGGAAGGATTCCTGAGAAGATTGAGAAGAAACCAATAACAATGATTGTGTTGTGTGCCAAACCTATTACAGAACCTGCACCCCAAGTCCAGTTACGGAAACGTGCAGCAATATATAGGAAGATTGCAAGCAATGAAAGGATTACTGCAATAACTGCATCTCTCTTGATGTCATTTGCAATTGTAGGTCCAACTTTATCTGAAGAGATGATACCGTTAGGGTTGTCCTGAGTTGAAGTGAACTCCTCAAGAGTCATATCATCAGCAAAGAAACCTTTCAATGCATTGTAAAGTTTTGCCTCTACCTCTGCATCTACCTCAGTTGAGTTGTCAGCAATCTTATATTTGGTTGTAACTTTCATCTGGCTTGCACCACCAAACTGTTTAACCTCTACAGTCTCACCGAACTCAGCATTTGCAGCCTGACGGATATCCTCTGCAACTACCTCTTTATCGAAACGCAATACGAAAGTTCTACCACCAGTGAAGTCTACACCGTAAGTAAAGCCTTTAGTAAACATGAAACCAAGGCATACAACGCAAACGATTGCAGAAGTTGTAAGGGTAGCTTTGCTTGCTTTAAGGAAGTTGAAGTTAGTATTCTGCAAGAAGTTTCTAGAAACATTGCTCTCAAAAGTAATGTTCTTGTTCTTAGCAAGACGAGCCTCAAATACAAGTCTTGTAATGAATACAGAAGTAAGGAATGAAGTGATGATACCAATTACCAATGTAGTTGCAAAACCCTGTACAGGACCAGAACCGAATGCGAACAATACGATACCAGTGATTACAGTGGTAAGGTTACCGTCAATAATTGCAGAGTAAGCGTTGCTGTAACCATCTTTAATTGCAGCTCTAAGTGCTTTACCTGCTCTCAACTCCTCACGGATACGCTCGTAGATGATAACGTTTGCATCCACAGCCATACCTAGAGTAAGAACCAAACCTGCGATACCAGGCAATGTAAGTACTGCACCAAATGATACAAGAGCACCAAACAAGAACAATACGTTACAGATAAGAGCTACACAAGCAGCAACACCTGCACCAGCATAGAATACCATCATATAGATAAGTACAAGTACGAATGCAATAGCAAATGAAATCATACCTGCCTTAATAGAAGCACTACCTAGAGTAGGACCTACAACCTGCTCCTGTACGATAGTTGCTGGAGCTGGAAGTTTACCTGATTTAAGAACGTTAGCCAAGTCCTCAGCCTCAGTAATGGTAAAGTTTCCTGTAATTGAAGACTGACCACCTGAAATCTCTGTCTGAACTGTAGGGTAAGAGTAAACCATACCGTCAAGAACAATAGCAACTGATTTGCCAATGTTGTCTGCAGTAAGTCTTGCCCAAGTTCTTGCACCCTCTGCGTTCATTGTCATGCTTACGCCAGGAGCACCACCGGTGTTGCCGTATGAAACAGAAGCATCAGTAACAGCCGCACCATCAAGAGGAGCTTTACCGTCTCTTGAAGTTGATTTGATTGCAACAAGGTCAAACACTACTCCCGATGGATCACTAGGATCAGCTTTAACAGTCCACATAGGAACAAGCTCAACAGGAAGAATAGCCTTAACCTGTGGCATATTCAAATAAGCATTGATTTTAGCAGTATCTCTGTAGTGTGCTCTACCGATAGTAGCACCAGGCATCAACTGACCATTGTATACGCTAGGGCTCAATAGGAAGAACAAAGGATTCTGTTTTGCAAAAGCCTGAGCGTCTGCAGAAAGTGAATCTGCAGCAAGCAAAGACTCTACAGCACCTGCAGGAGTCTCTCCCTCTGTAGCTGTCTCATCCTCTACAGCAAGAACCTCTGCCAATACAGCATTAGCCTCTGCCAAATATGGATAAATCTCAGTGTTCTCAAATGTAGGCCAGAACTCCAATGAAGCAGTTCCCTGAAGCAGTTTTCTTACACGCTCAGGCTCTTTTACACCTGGAAGCTCAACAAGAATTCTACCGCTGTTGCCAAGTTTCTGGATATTTGGCTGAGTAACACCAAAACGGTCGATACGGTTTCTTAGTACGTTGAATGAGTTTGCAATTGCACTCTCAGACTCCTCGCGGATAACTTTGATTACATCCTCGTTTGAAGTCTCAGGTTTAATTTTCTCACGCATCTCAAAAGTACCAAAAATGGTTGAAAGTCTCTTGCCTGGAGCAACCTCATTCCAGCTCTTCTCAAATAGAGTGATGAAGTCCTCTCTGCTCTCCAACTCTTTTTTCTGAGCCAAAGCCAAAGCCTCAACAAACTCTGGAGACTGGTTACCGTCAGCTAGAGCTACGATAAGGTCTTTAAGCTGCACCTGCAACATTACGTTCATACCACCTTTAAGGTCCAGACCAAGGTTAATCTCCTTCTCTTTAACCTCTTTATAGGTGAAACCCAAAAATACTTTTTCTGAAGAGATAGAATCAATGTAGAATCTGTTTTTCTCTTTAGCAATTGAATCAAGGTAGAATGCTTTATCCACCTCTTTTACGTTTGCGAAAGCAGGGCTCAACTGCTCAGCTGCAACTGCAGCAGCAGCATACTCCGCCGCCTTCTTCTCCTGATGGCTGGTAACCCAAGTAAATGATAATGAATACAAACAGGCTACCGCAATTAGAATTGCCACAAATTTAATGGCTCCTTTACTTTGCATAGTTTATTGTAGTTTTAAATAATTAAATCTTGTTGAAATAGGGACTACTTCCAAAATTAACGTGCAAATGTAGTATTTTTTCCTAATATATAAAGTATTTCATACCTTTGTTAAGATATTTTAAAGGATTTGGATGAAAAAACACAGTTGTTTATCTATCATAATCATAGCATTGATAGGGATTACCGCAGGCTATTCCCAGAACTACAACCAGAAACTGGAACAAGCCGCGCAATACCATAAAAACTATAGCTTTTTGGAAGCTGCACAGATATACCGCTCTATTCTGGAAAGCAGACCGGACTCTACAATAGTAACTCCTGCCGATTCTGCATTAAATGCAGAACTCAACAGCAATCTCATAGCAAGTGAAAATGGCACAAACCTCCTTAAATATGGTTTGTCCCCAAAACTGGCTGCAAAAAAGACTTTCCCACTTAATTCATTCTATCTGTACTATCCAGGATTTCCCGACAAATCATGGAGTCCCATTCCAGCAGAATATGCAAAGGGCGGCAATATAGATGCTCCTTTTAACATAATGCAGAGTTCTCCACAGGCAAAAGCAATGGTTTTCAGTGCACAGGACGAGAATGGTGTATGGAGCATAATGTTCTCTGTAAGATTGAATGATACCATATGGTCTGCACCACAGATTGCCAACGAAAACATCACAACAGCCGGCAATGAAATTCTCCCTCATTTGTCGCCATGTGGAAAAAAACTATACTTTGCATCAAACGGACATTCCGGCATGGGGGGATACGACCTATACGTAAGCCTGTGGAATGAGGAGACATCAGATTGGGATACTGCCCAAAACCTTGGATTTCCATACTCCTCAACAGCAAATGATTACCTTTATTATGATACCCCTTGCGGCAATTTTACAATCTTCTCATCAGATAGGGAAACATCAAATAATGAAGTAACCACCTACGTTACAATTGCAGAGGTAATGCCTCTAAAACAGGAAATTCCACAAAATGAAGCTACTGCCAGAGCCAACTTTACATTCTCAACAAAAAAGGTTTCAAGTGCAGACAATCAGGGAGTACAAAACCACTCAACCGTTTCTCAGCCTGAACAGAAAAAATATCTGGAAGCTGTCGGGAAGATAAAACAGAAAGAGGCAATGTTGCAGAAAGCAATGGAGTTGGTACAGAAAATAAGAAATGATTATGCTGTAGCCGATTCCATAACAAGAATTACTATTGAAAAGCATCTGCAAAAACATGAGCAAGAAACATTTGTGCTGGTTTACGATATAAATTCCTCTACACTTGAGATACAACAGATGGAGTTGGGAATGATTGAAAAGGGCATTGAGATCCCCGCATTTACCCCAAGTGCCCCTGCTACAAAAAAACAGGAGACTGCCAAGTCCGTTGCATTCAGTTTTGCCAATAACCACATAGGCAAAGCACCAAATGTGATATTTGAAAAAATAGAACCAACAATAGACCTATCATTTAAAATTGAACAACAGGCCTACATTGCTGACTTAAGTGAAATCCCACAGGGACTAATCTACCACATACAGATTATGACAGCACCACGAAAGGCCTCACTCAAGGCACTTAAAGGATTCAGCCCTGTATTTGAAAGGAAAGTAAAATCTGGGTACACTTATTCAGTAGGTATATTCAACAAATACGCAGAAGCACAGAAAAACCTTGCAACAGTTAAGAAAAAAGGCTTCCCGACAGCAATGATAACTGCCTACAACAATGGAAAATCAATCAGCACCAAACAAGCAAGAGAACTTGAGAAGCAGGACAACTCAATTTATAGGGTAACCATTGGTGGTTATGAAACACTTCCTTCGGATGCAATAACTGTAATTAGAGAAAATACCAGCAGGGACATTGCCAAAGCAAATGTAAACGGTGTCATGAAATATGTAATTGGTCCTTTCACTGGTAAAGCTCAGGCAGAAGCCCTTGCAACAGCCTTGATGGCCAAAAAAATAACAGGAGTTGAGATAGAAAAACTGGAAAACAAATGACACTACTTATAATAACCTTAATAATTGCAGGTCTGTTGCTATTGGCAGCAGAGCTGATAATAATCCCAGGATTCGGTGTGGCCGGTATACTTGGAATAGCTTCACTGGTAGGATCTTGCTGGGTAGCCTTTGCATACGTAAGCACCACAGCTGGAATAATAACACTATTGGCAAATATAGTACTGGCAACAATCTCAACAGTTGTATTGCTAAGGTCAAAAACATGGAAAAAACTGAGTCTCAACACCAATATAGAATCTAAAATAGATACTACACCTCGTGAAAAAGGGATTGCAGAAGGCGACAGAGGAACTACAATTACCAGACTTTCACCTGGAGGAAAAATTCAATTGGGAGACAATATACTTGAAGCATTCTCACGAGATACAATAATTGAGGCCAACACCTCAATTGAGATATGCGAAGTTGATGGAAATAAAATATTCGTTAAGAAAATCTAAAAATCAAATATTATGGAAGATACTATTGCTTTATTGATCTGGATTGGAATTTCATTAGTTTCACTGATGATTTTCCTATGGTTTTTTCCTGTAACCTTGTGGTTTCAGGCACTGATATCGGGAGTAAAAATCTCGTTGATACAGCTTGTACTTATGAGATGGAGAAAAGTTCCTCCTGGAACAATTGTAATGGCAATGATTACAGGTACAAAAGCAGGTCTAAAACTTGAAGCCAACGAACTTGAAGCCCATTACCTTGCAAAAGGAAATGTTCCAAACGTAGTAAATGCCCTTATCTCAGCAGACAAGGCTAACATAGACCTAAATTTCAATATGGCTGCAGCCATAGACCTTGCAGGTAGAGATGTATTTCAGGCTGTTCAGATGAGTGTAAACCCTAAAGTAATCAACACCCCTCCAGTAACTGCAGTAGCAAAAGACGGTATCCAGCTTATTGCTAAAGCAAGGGTAACTGTTAGGGCAAATATCAAACAGCTTGTTGGAGGAGCAGGTGAAGAGACTGTTCTTGCCCGCGTAGGCGAGGGAATTGTATCATCAATCGGTTCTGCAGAAAGCCATAAATCGGTACTGGAGAACCCAGACTCAATCTCCAAACTTGTACTATCAAAAGGCTTGGATGCAGGAACAGCATTTGAAATTCTTTCAATTGACATTGCCGACATAGACATTGGAAAAAACATTGGAGCAGTACTTCAGATAGATCAGGCAAACGCAGACAAAAACATTGCCCAAGCCCGTGCAGAGGAGCGCCGGGCTATGGCAGTAGCATTGGAGCAAGAGATGAAAGCAAAAGCTCAGGAAGCTCGCGCCAAAGTAATTGAAGCAGAAACCGAGATTCCACTTGCAATGGCAGAAGCTTTCCGCAGCGGAAATCTTGGAGTGATGGACTTCTATAAAATGAAGAACATCCAAGCCGACACCGAGATGCGAGAAAGTATTGCAAAATAACCGCCATGTAAAATAAAATTTGGAAATACAAAGAATTAACATATCTTTGCAGTCCCAAACGTTTGTGCAAACAAATAACCCATTGGGCGGAAAGGTGAGATGGGTGAGTGGCTGAAACCACCAGTTTGCTAAACTGACGTACGGGTAACCGTACCGGGGGTTCGAATCCCCCTCTCACCGCAACAACGGAAAAAAGCTCTCAAGCAACGCTTGAGGGCTTTTTTTGTACCCGGACAGACCGTTGCAAGCTCGCTTGCATAAGGGATGACGGTGTACAAAAAAACAGAGTGCCGCCAGGCGCTCTGTGAGCTTTTTTCCAGTTGTTGCAAGGGCCCCCGCGGCAGCGGACTGGGGAATGCCGAATGAAATGAGGCCAAATCCCCCTCTCAGAGGGAATGGCGGAGCCTCAATC
>JAZLBB010000007.1:0-13800 GCA_045613465.1 Candidatus Egerieisoma sp. | reverse complement strand
TCCCAGAACGACATGGCTACGATCCGACTTCTGCAAATAGCCGATTGAAAGGTCAATTGCCATATATTTGGTAGGGTTCAAAGTTGCACCTGCTGTAAATCCGTAGCAGTTTGCACTTGGAGTCTCAGGGTTGTAGTTGTCCATCTGTACTGGAGGAGTATCCATATAGATACCTGCTCTGTAAGTTACAAAGTCGTTGGCAACGTACTGTGCTCCCAATCGTACGCATACTGTGTTCTTGTAGTTTTTCTCTGATGACTGAAGATAAATAGCCTTGCCGTCGCGTTTGAAAGTGATGTCAAGTTTCTCGTATGCGCTCCATCCTGTAATCTGAGCCTCACCGGTAAGGGTCCAAGCCTCGTTAGGCTGGTAAGCAAGACCAAAGCTTAGGATGCTTGGGATAGGCATTGAAGCGTCAAAATCAGCCTCATCAAGGTTTGTAATCAAACCCATTTTTCCAACAGTTGTTTTAACAGTCTCTAGAGTTGCTTTATCAAGCATACCTGCAACCTGCTCAGGAAGGGTGAAACCTGCAATAGTTTTTACAACAGTCTCAGCAGCATCATTTGCGAAATCTACATCAGACTCGCCACCCTCAACAGACAATTTAACTTTTGAACGGTAGTTTACACCAAAGGTAAGTTTTGGAGTGATGTTAACCAAGGCGCCAATGTTGAATCCGTATGCTACCTTTGAAGAGCCACTAAGCTCAATTTCTGCAGGATACATGTCGTGGAAAGACTGTATTGCAGGAGGAAGAGCACCTAGTGCAGGTACTACTGCAGAAAGTTTGGTTGCAAGTGGAATAAGTGCCTCTAACTGATTTTTTCCAATAAGAGCTTTCTCCTGCTCAAATGAACCGAAGTCAATCATAAGACCAGCACCTATGCTTACAAAGTCATTGATTTTGTATGATACAGTTGGCTGTACGTTGAATGCTTTAAGTGAAACATTCTGGATCATAGTTGAACCAGCCCAGTCATCACCCCATACAAGTGAGTTTCCTGCAGGGTTGGTAATATTTACACCAACTGCAAGTTTGTCGTTAATTTTGTAACCGAAGTGACCATAAATAGGAGTACTTACCGGGTTGTCAGTCTCGTGTTTGTAACCATCCTGCTCCAATTTTACTTTCGATTTGATAAGTATTGTTCCAAGAGAAACGTCAAATTTTGAGTTCATGTATGACAAACCTGCAGGGTTGAACAACATGCTCTCTGCACCTAGTTTAAGGGCTGTACCTGTGTGAGCCATACCCCATTGTCTTGAACTCTGAGAGTTGATCTGGTATCCCTCAGCATTTGCGCTTAGTACTGAAAGTACTGCAGCCGCAGTAAGAACCATTTTTCTAACTAGTTTCATAATTTCAAATTTTAGATTTAGATTTTTATAACGGGGCAAAGGTAGTTAAAATATTTAATATACCAAATCTGGGTAATCTGTGTAATATACAGATAATGAGGCGTATATAGATATACTCTATTTCCTATGTTGTGAAAAAATAAAAGAGGGCTATATTGTATAGTCCTCTTTTATAATAAGTTACAAGGTTGTATATTAGTTGTTATTCATCTGTTTGATGTCAATCTCCTCTTTTTGCGAGTCTCCAATCAGATATTCACAGAAATGGTCGGCCATTCTCCAGAAGAAATACTCAGTCATATTACCGAATGCATGTCTTTGTCCAGGAAGAATAAGCATTTGGAAACGTTTGTTAGCTTTAATCAAAGCATCTACAACTCTCATTGTGTTGCCTGGATGTACGTTGTTGTCAATGTCTCCATGTATAAGGAGAAGGTTTCCTTTCAGATTCTTTGCAAGCTGCTGATTGGTATTGATACTGTATTTGAATGTTGTATCACCTTTGGCACTTACCTCTTCAAGTACACCATGGTGCTGCTCACTCCACCAGCGGTTATAGATGCTGTTGTCGTGGTTGCCGGCACATGATACTGCAGCGGTAAAGAAATCTGGATATTTAAGGATTGCAGCTGTAGACATAAATCCTCCGCCCGAGTGGCCATGGATACCAACTTTATTTCCGTTGATGAAAGGATGGCGTGCAGCAAGCTGTTGAACTGTTACTTTCTTATCCTCCAAACCATAGTCTCTAAGATTGCCATAACCATAGTTGTGATACCATTTAGAGCGGTTAGGGTGTCCACCTCTGTTACCTACAGTCACTACAATAAAGCCAAGTTGTGCCAAACGGTCTACTCTGTCCATACTCTTGCTCCATGATGAGTTTACAGCCTCTGTCTGAGGGCCCGGGTACACATACTCAATTATTGGGTAAAGTTTGGTTGAGTCAAAATCAAATGGTTTGTACATTACTCCATAAAGGTCTGTAATGCCGTCACCGGCTTTTACTGTAAAGATCTCAGGGAACTTGTAGCCACGAGCAAACAATTGGCTTAGGTCAGCCTCCTCAAGGTCCATAATTTTACGGCCTGTATTGTCGTACAAAGCTGTTTTAGGGGCGCAGTCAACTCTTGAGTAGTTGTTTACAAAATATTTGTTGTCATCACTCATATTGGCTTTGTTGTCGTAATCCCCTTTGTTAAGAAGTTTTACATTGCTGCCGTCGAGGTTGGCGCTGTATACATATAGGTAGTAAGGGTTGATTCCTTTCTCTTTGCCGCAAGCTGTGAAGTATACTACACGTTTTGCTGCATCTATTCCAAGAACCTCCTCTACATGGTACTCGCCCTGAGTAATCTGGTTCTTAAGTGTACCGTCGGCGCTGTATAGGTAAAGATGTGCCCAGCCGTCTCTCTCAGACCAATGTACAAACTCAGAACCGTTGTTGAAGAACTCAAAATCTCTGGTTTCTACATAAGTATTAAGCTCTTCATGTAGAATAACTTTGCACTCACCGGTTGCAACATCTACACTGCAAAGGTCTACACGTTTCTGGTCGCGGCTCTGACGGGTAAAGTAGAATTTGCTGTTGTCTCCCAACCATTTCATAGGAACATATTTTCCATACATGTCGGCTGATTTTATAGGTGCTCTTTCTACACTTACACTCTGGTCTTTGAATGCGGCAATATCAATTGTTCTTGAACTCTTGTTCTCAAAATCAAACAAGTATAAGTATGCTTTAGGGCCAGGCTCACCAGGCATCTGATATTTGTAACCCTCCAATTTTGGACGAGGGTTGGCAAGGATGTCAATTACCCATAGCTCCTTGATGTTGCTCATGTCATTACGGGTAAGGGCAAAATGTTTTGAATCTGGAGACCAGGCTGCATAAGCTCCGGTACGTTTAGTTGTATCTTCCTCGTGGTTTCCGCCGTACATGCCTCTACCAGCGTATGGGAACTCTTTAGAGCCGTCTTTGGTAAGCTGATGCTCAACAATAGTAGAATCTTTTTCATTCTCCATGGCTTTTTTAAGGTTCTCCATGTCCATATACCACAAGTTGTAGTTTTTACCGTAGATGGCATATTTGCCGTCGGGAGAAATATTTGCCCATCTAGGATAGTCTTTCTCTTTCTCCTGCTCTGTTATGTCGGTAAGTTTGCCCTGGGCAATGTCCCATTTGAAACGGAACACTTTGTTTTCCTTTGCAGGTTTTCCACCCTTCTCAGGTTTTTTGTCACCAGGTTTCTCTTTTTTAGGAACCATCAAAGATGTCTTAATCTCAAACTCAAAAGATTTGTCATTGTCTGTAAGTTTAAGCTTCTCAATAGGCAGATGCTGTGCATCAAACGGATCTTTAGTGATGGCTGAGATCTGGGCTGCAAGTTTTCCCATATCCCAGATTTTCTTCTTGGTACCTGCTACAGGGTCTACAATGTAGTACTCTGTGCCCTGTGTGGTCTTGTAGGTATACCAGAACTTGTCTGAATTCTTAAACCACTGTGGTCTCACCTCTGTTGAGAACACCATCTGGTTTATTTTCTTTGCAGAAAAGCGCTCTGCAAGATCGTAATTGGCTTTGGTTACAGGTGTCTGCTGTGCATAGGCGGCAGCACATGTCAAAAGCGCAATTGCTAGAAATAGTTTTTTCATAATAATATATTGTTTTTATAGTTTTCTTTCCCACTCTCCAACTTCCATATCCTTGATTGTTCCACCCTCTATTTTAAATCTTAGAGCTGTCCTTACGTTGTGGAATCCCTGTATACCTGCAGCTCCAGGATTAATTGTAAGTACATTGTACTTTGTGTCATTGATAACTTTAAGGATGTGGGAGTGTCCGCAGATAAAAATGTCGGGAAGATGTGCATTTATAAGTTGGAAGGCTTTGAAATCATATCTTCCCGGGTATCCCCCAATGTGCATCATCAGGATTCTCATCCCCTCAAGTTCAAAAAACTGTACATATGGGTGCGCCAGCCTTACTGTATGGTCATCGCAGTTGCCGTAAACACCCCTTAGGGGTTTAAACGCTGCAATGGCATCTGCTGTCTCAATGTTTCCAAAATCTCCGGCATGCCATATTTCGTCTACCGGCTCCAGAAACTTCTTGAGTTTGTCGTCAAATACTCCGTGCGTGTCTGATATCAACCCAATATAGGCCATCTTCAATTAAAGTTTTATTACAATTTTTTTCTTGTACAAAAACATTGCCATTGCGGTAAACACTGCAACGTACACAAGTGCATAGATTAGCGAAGAAACCTCATTGCTCTCCCCTACAATTGCTACGCATATATTGTTGTAGAACCAGCTGAGAACGCTCCAAGTCTTCTCTTTAACAGCTCCGTCAGCCATAACAACAGTGTATTTCCATTTTATTATCTGTCCAAGAATCTTGGCAAAAAGACCGGCCATTACAAATGCAAACAATGGGTTCATACCCAATGCTTTAAATGGAGTAAACATTTTCTCTTTGCCTTTTATGTCAATCAGGTAGATGAAAAATGCCAACATGATTATACTCCAACCACCAGCGTACAAAACATATGAACCTGTCCAAAGGGCCTTAATTATAGGATAGCATATGCTCCATACCAAACCTGCACCAACGCAGCAAAGTCCAATGGTATAAAGTTGTGCAACCACATCAATCTTCTGAGGGGTCTGCTGTATTTTCTTCCCGATAAGGTATCCTAATAACAATGTACATGATCCCGACAGGGCTCCAAGAAGTCCCTCAGGGTCGAATGGGATGCCAAATCCTTTGTAGATATGGCTCTCTCCAAAAATTGCAAGGTCTATTACATCTGCATTCTGGCCTGCAAGGGAGAATGCACCTGCTGCGCCATTTACAAGCTGTGCAGAAGAATCACCTATCAGCCACAGAATGAGCCAGTGCAGACCCATAAGTGCAACCATAGCTGTTATAATCTTCTTGCTCTTCTGCAGCCATAAGGCAACAAGACCGCCAAGGATGTAGCACATTGCAATTCTTTGAAGTACTCCAATAATCCTTACATGCTCAAGACGGCTCACAAAGTTTTCCCAAATTGAAAGATCTGGGTTAGGTGAGGTAGGGTAGAAAGGAAACCAGTTAAGGCCAAATCCTACCAAGAAAATAAGTATACCCCTTTTAATCAGTTTCTTGACACTGTCGGGAGTAAGACCTTCATTATATTTTGCAAATGAAAATGCCATTGCTGCTCCTACAACAAAAAGGAAGAATGGGAATACAAGGTCAGTAGGGGTACATCCGGCCCAAGCAGCATGTCTTAGTGGCGGGAAAATCTTGCTCCAAGTTCCAGGATTGTTTACCAGAATCATTCCAGCAACAGTCATGCCTCTAAGTACATCAAGTGCTACGTAGCGTTGTGATTTCAGTTGTGTCATATATAGTTGGATTTTTTTCAAATACGCACAAAAATAACACGTTTTGTTGATATATTTGCGTTATGGAACTTTTTTATTCTACTGAAATTGTAAACGGACTCTGTACCCTTACGGAGGATGAAAGCAGGCATTGTGCCAAGGTGTTAAGGCATGTTGCTGGCGATACTATAAAGGTGATAGATGGCAGTGGTGCGCTGTACACTTGCAGAATAATAGAATGTGGTAAGAAAGTGGTATGCAATGTGGAGCAGGTGGAGGAACATTTTGGTGCACACAAATATAACCTTACTATGGCAGTGTGCCCTACCAAAAATATAGACAGATATGAGTGGTTCCTTGAAAAAGCTACCGAAATGGGTATAGATGCGGTTGTCCCAGTGATAGGGGAACACTCTGAGCGTAAGGTAATAAAGCCAGAGCGTTTAGAGAAGATTCTTGTTTCGGCAGCCAAACAGTCCCTCAAAGGGGCAATTCCTGTTCTAATGGAATCGGTTTCTGTAAAGCAATTCATAAAGGAAGTAGCTTCTGCACCAGGAGTAAAGCTTATAGCATACTGCGGTGAGCAGGAGAAGGTGACTTTGGGTTGGGCTGTACAACAGGCAATGCAAGTTAATCCCGACAGTCCTGAACTCACAATCCTTATAGGACCTGAAGGCGATTTTTCACCAGCTGAGGTGAATGCTGCAATTGAGGCCGGATTCCAACCATTAACCCTTGGTGATTCCCGTTTGAGGACAGAAACAGCAGCGGTTGCAGCTGTAGCTGGAGTTTATTTTATGTGTAATTGAAACGATAAAATGTAATATAAATATGAAAGAGCAAATTGATGCAGCAATAAAAGTTCTTAAAGAGGGTGGAGTAATCCTTTATCCTACAGATACAATCTGGGGCCTTGGATGCGATGCGACCAATGAGGCGGCAGTGGAGAAGATCTTTAAAATCAAACAGCGTTCAGACAGCAAGAGCCTTATAACCCTTGTGTGTGACCTTGATATGGTTGGCCGATATGTAAAGGAAATACCAGAGATAGCACTCCAGCTGGTTGAGGTAAATGATAAGCCTATGACCATAATTTATCCGGGAGCAACCGCTCTGGCAAAGAATGTAGTGGCAGAAGATGGTACAGCAGGTATACGTATTCCCGACAATGAATTCTGCAAGAAACTTATCTTCAAGTTTCATAAAGCACTTGTATCAACATCTGCAAATATATCAGGAACACCGTCTCCAACTACATTCGAAGAGATACCTCAAGAGATAAAGGATGCTGTAGATTTCATTGTTTCACCTGAATTTGAAGGTAACTGTACCCGTTCAGCCTCGCAAATCATAAAAGTTGGTTTGGGAAGCGAAATTGAAATCATCAGAGGATAGATTTGAGGGGCGTTTTTGGTATTCTCAGATTATAACGCAGGCACTGCTTGGATAGTGGTCTGAGAGGGTGGTTTTATGAATGGTATGGCTGCTACAGCCTGCATCGTCAGGTATCAGGATATAGTCTATGCGCAGCAAGGGCCATATTGGAACGAAAGTAGCGCCAAAACCTTGGCCGGCCTCCTCAAAGGTGTCTTTTCTGTCTTTGGATAGGGTGTAGTATGTATAAGACATTGGAGTATCATTAAAGTCTCCACAGATTATTGCTCTGATGGGGGTATCGTTTATATGGTCTATTATACTTTCAACCTGTTGGGAGCGTTTTATGAATGTCCCTTTCATCTTTTCGTGGGTTGTTACAATATCACGGGTTATCTCATCTCTCGCAGCCTCAAATTCTGCAATGGCAGTGTTTCTCTCCTGTTCGGTTGTTGTAAGAGAATATCTTTCATTGTTTTTGAGCAATTCGGCAAACTTATGGGCCAATGCAGTAAAGGATACATTATAAGACTCCAAGTGATTGTTGTAAACCCTTAGTGTGCGCCCGTAGTGGTCTATGTCTGCAAATATTGAAAGGTTGGTACTGTTTGGAAAACTTATTCTTCCGGTCTCTTTAAAAGGAAACTTGCTTAGGATTATATTTCCAAACAGTTTGCCGTTACGTGCCTTGAAAAGGTGATAATGTCTGTGTGGATATTGCCCAAATATAGTGTCTGCCTGAGTGAGGCTTTCTACAAAGAACTCCTGCAGGCATACAACATGTGGCGATTCCTGGTTCAGATGTAAATATACCTCTTTACGGCAGGCTTCTCTGGAAAGTTTTCCGTTGTCGGAGCCATTTTTGCCAGTAGCAGAAGAGAACATGCCTACGTTCCAGCTTTCTATTTTAAGCTCTATTCCCTCAGTGTCAATCTCTTCTGGTTTTCCAATCTTATAAAATAACTCTGAATAAAGCAAAGCAGGTAGCAATGCAACAATGGTAATCCATGCGCTTGCGCTTCTGCGAAGCAATGCTATGAGAAGCAAAAAGATATTTATTCCAAGGATTGGAATGAAGTAAAGTCCAAAAAACAGCGGTAGTGAGAACTTCGACGGATTTACGTAAACAGATGTATACGAGAGGAACATGGCAGCTGCAGCCACTATCAGGATTGCCCTAAAAGTGATTCCAAACAGCAGTGGAGAACGTTTTCTTTTGCCACTGTGATCATTGCCCCTGTCACTCTTTTTCATAGGCTGCACGTTGGCTTAGTAGTACATCCTGTTGTTCTTTTTCCAGTATAGGATAAGGAAAAAGCCAAAAATCATTCCTCCAAGGTGTGCAAAATGGGCAACATCTCCTCCTCTTCCCGACAAACCAAGCAACAGCTCCAATGCTCCAAATATCAAGACAAACCATTTTGCTTTTAGAGCTACCGGTGGGATGATGAGCTGCATCTCATTGTTAGGGAAGAGCATTCCATAGGCCAATAGCAGACCATAAATGGCTCCCGAAGCACCTACAGTAGGGGTAGTAAGCAATGCCTGTATATTTGCTTTTGCAATAAGGTCGCCTGCCTGAAGATCTGCAATATATCCCTGTAACTGAAGCCACATCACTCCAAGATGTATCAGCGCTGCTCCAATACCTGTTACAAAGTAGTAGAACAGAAACTTACGGCTTCCCCAAACTCTTTCCAGTACTGTTCCAAAAATGAACAATGTGTACATGTTAAAGAGGATATGGGTAAATCCTCCGTGCATGAACATATGGGTAACCAACTGGTAAGGTTTGAAAAATGGTGATTTAAAGTAGAACAATGCAAAATGCTCATACATAAAATTACCTGTGATGACGGTAATCAGGTACATGATTACATTTATCAGCAACAGGTTTTTAACCACAGGGGGCATATTCCCCAATATTGAATTTCCTCTGAACATAATTTCTATAATAATTTTCCTTGCAGCTCTTCCATTGTAAGTATGGCCATAACAGGATTTCCCTGAGGCGTTCTGTTTGGCTCACTGCATGCAAACAGGGCATCTATGAGTTCCTGTGCCTGGACATTGCCAATGGCTGAGGGTTTTGAAATGGATGATTTCTTTACCATCTCCATGGCAATCCTCTCTTTGAGTTCTTTTTCAAAATCTTTGCCAACTTCCTGCAGTCCTGCAATAATGGCATCAATACACTCTTTTATAACCAGATTATATTCTGCAAAAGTAGCAGGTATGCCGTACACAACTATGCAATTTTCTCCAAAAGGACGTATGTCAAAGCCAAGAGTCTCTGTAAGACTTGCATTTTCCATTAGGAGATGGTATGAGTTGTGGTCAAGGTCTATTGTTTGGGGGAACATCTGCTCCTGTATAGGCTGTCGGGAAGAAGTTATTGTGTTGAGGTATTTCTCAAAATAAATTCTTTCTCTGGCTCTCCCTATGTCAATGAGCATTACACCTGATTTTACAGTTGTAAGGATGTATTTCCCCTTTACTACCAAAAGAGGGTTTGCACAGGCGTTTGCTTCAGAGAAAAATCCGTTATATCCTTCGTTTTCTGAAGTGCTGCTCTCTTTTATTGGGTAGATGGGGTTTCCTTCAAAAGCAGGGGTATCGTTGAAATCCTCTCTTGTGTTGTTCCATTCATTGGAAGAGTTCCATTTTGCACCATTCTTTTTCTCCTCATCAAATGGATTGAATAGAGGATCGTAGTTTATTTTTGGAGCAGAAAAGGTTCTGCTGGAGCCAAATCCTGTTTTAAGGAGAGGTATTTCGGGAGCTCCTTCTGTGTCAAAGTCTATAGATGGGATAAATGATCCTTCTCCAATTGCCTCTTTAACGCAGGCTGTAACTATCTCAAAAATTACCCCTTCGTCTTCAAATTTTATTTCTGTTTTGCTGGGGTGGATATTTACATCCATGCTTCCCGGTGCAATCTCCATAAAAAGGAAGTAAGATGGAGAGGTGCTGTCGGGAATAAGATTGCCATATGCCTTTAGTATGGCCTTGTGCAGAAGAGGACTCTTAAAGTATCTTCCGTTTACAAAAAGGTATTGGTTAGGCTGGCTTTTCTTGGCATATTCCGGGCGTCCTATGAATCCGCTTACATTTACAATGTTGGTGTTGGTTTGGGCGGTTATAAGATCTTTGGCAATGTCTTTGCCGCAAAGTTGTGTAATCCTCTGTTTGAGGTTGGCAGCAGGGGTTGCGTGAAATATATCTTTAGAGTTGTGCACAAGTCTGAACTCCAAATCGGTACGTGATAGGGCCACCCTTGTAAACTCACTTACAATCTGGCGGTATTCAACGTTGTCTGATTTTAGGAACTTCCTCCTTGCAGGTACATTGTAAAAAATGTTCCTTACAGCAATGTTTGTACCAATTGCACATGAGGTTTCATTTTGGGATATAATGCTGTTCTCTGCAATATGTATTTCAGTGCCGCATTCGCATTGGGCGGTACGTGTTTTTAGGGTTACATCTGCACAGGCAGCTATAGATGCCAGGGCCTCACCTCTAAAACCGTATGTTTGGATAGAGTACAAATCATCTGCTTTCTCAATTTTTGAGGTAGCGTGTCGCTCAAAACACAATACGGCCTCTTGTGGAGTCATGCCGCAACCGTTGTCAATAACCTGAATAAGGGTTCTGCCGCTGTCGTTTATTACAACAACAACGGATGTAGCACCTGCATCTACGGCGTTCTCCATAAGCTCCTTAACCACATTGGCCGGGCGCTGGATAACCTCACCTGCTGCAATAAGGTTAGAAATATGGCTGGGCAGTACTTGTAACATCTCTTAGAACAGTAATCCCATAAGTTGGGCCATATATACAACAGCAATCAAAGCTGCTGCAATACCCAAAATTGAGAGGAATCTCATGAATGGGGTGTATTTTAACTCTTTTCTGGCAACTTCCATTCTTCTGAAGGAACCTTTGATGCTGGCTCCAGGGACATACTCTCTTGCTCTCTCACGTTCAGCGGCATCAATTTTATTCTTCAAAGCCTCTTTCCTTTCATCGTAAAAAACAGGCTGGTAGTTGAACTTTCTAATTCTTGGCTGTTGAAAAAATCCCATATCAAATCTCCTTTTAATGAACTAACAAAGATAGAATATTTATGTTAAATTTGCCTAAAATAATTTGTTATGGATTTACGTATAGGCAACGGATATGATGTGCATCTGCTAGCTCCTGGATTGGAGTTCTGGTTGGGTGGAATTAAGATTGAGCACACAAAGGGGTGTGTGGCCCATTCAGATGGTGACACCCTTATTCATGCATTGTGTGATGCTATGTTGGGAGCTTTGGCATTAGGGGATATAGGGAAGCATTTTCCCGACAATTCTTTAGAATTTAAAGGGATTGACAGTAAAATTCTCCTCCAGAGGGTAAATGCGCTGATAGTGGAAAAAGGATACTCATTGGTAAATGCTGATTGTACCGTTTTGTTGCAGAAGCCTAAGGTGGCCCCATATATAATTCCTATGCGAGAGTGTCTTGCCGGGGTGCTTGGAGTTGAGGTAGACAGGATTTCTGTAAAGGCTACCACTACAGAGGGAGCAGGTTTTGTTGGGAGGGAAGAGGCAATAGCGGTATATGCCACTGTGTTGTTGGAGAAGAAAAAATAATTAGTTTTGTAAGTGACAGACCATTATTAACTTATTAAATTTTTGAAATGCAGATACTACGCAATGTTTCAGTATTTTGGAAAAGTATTTTCCTGTTGGTGATGATCACCGTTCCGGTTGGGCTTTGTGCTCAAGATAGTGATAAAGGGGAGGCATATGTATCCGTGGACCTTGCATCTAAATATATGTGGAGAGGTGTAGGGTATGGAGATGCACCTGCAATAATGCCTACAGTTGGTTACAGTAAGGGTAATTTTGAGGTATATACATGGGGAGCGTTTACTTTTGATGATTCATATAAAGAGGTAAATATTGGAGTAAGTTATACTCTCGGGAATCTTACAGTTGAGTTGGTGGATTATTTTTATCCAGGTGATGGCGCAGATTTTCTATGTTTTAAAAACAGTACTACCACTCACTCGGTAGAGGCCATTGCAACCTATGAGATGGAGATGTTGCCTTTCCATATTTCTGTTGGTACTATTGTGTATGGAGATGATAAAAAAGAGAATGGAAATAATGCATTCTCTACCTATGCAGAGGCAGGTTATACACATGAGTTCAATAGTAAAAATACTCTGGCTGCAGTTGCAGGATTTTCTGTGAACAAGGGATTTTATACCGACTATACAAGGAATTTTGATCTTGTGAATTTGTCGGCGGCTTATTCAAGAGTATGTACTATAAAGGATTTTGAGTTTCCAGTTACAGCGGCCTACACATATAATGCATATATGGATAAATCTTGGTTTAATGTAGTATTCAGTTTTAGTTTCTGATAATTTATGGATAAGGTCAACAATCAGTGGCTTGATGAACTTGCTTTAATGGTGAGGCAGGTAAAAGAGGATGTTCTGGAGATAGCGCAGAGCTGCCAGTATCCAGCTCTTGTATTGTTGAGGGGATATGAACTGCTGGAGTGCTTGAGTGATGTGGAGAAAGTGAATTTCTACGTTGGTGAGGCAGATATACAATGTTCAAGCAATTTCAAGAGTGCATTGGAGGAGTATCAGCAATGTTATCTTGCCAATGGAGAGAAGTTGTATGCTATTATGGATATGGCTCAGGTAAAGATGAAAGCGGCAGCGTATATGGGTCCTTGGAAAAAACGCCATAATGATGCAGTGGAAGAGGTGCGTAAAGCAGAGGAGCTGTTGGAGGCAGCCAAAGCTGCCCATAAGGCGCAAGAGGAGGGGGGCTTTTTGGAAAAGAGGAAAACTTTAAGGCAGGTGAGGCAGATGGCCGGATTTCGTTTGGAGAGAAAAAGGACAGGCAATTTTGTTACCCGTTGTACAGATATGCTCCATCAGGCCCAGATGAAGGCAAGAAATGCAGAACTGAACCTGTTTGCCCATAATATTGAGCACAAGTGCTCTCCAGATACGTATCTTAGGATTTTTGAACTGATAAACAACAACTATTTATAGAAAATTCAGAATATGAAATTTTTGGCTTTTATACTTGCAGCGTTTTTGATGATATCTTGTGCAAATCAGCATGTTGCACAAATAGAGAACTTTAATGTGGAGCAGTTTAAAGAATTGCTAAAAGATACAACAATAGTATTGCTGGATGTGAGGACTCCAGAAGAGTTTGGGCAGGGACATATCCCAGGTGCCTTAAATATTGATGTAAAGGATTCATTATTTGTACAGAATGTGTTGGATCAGGTGGCAGAGCATGCAAAGGTGGCGGTGTATTGCCGCAGTGGAAGAAGGAGCCTCACCGCAGCTGACAAATTGTGTGCACAAGGGTACGATGTTGTAAATTTGGAAGGTGGATTTCTTGCGTGGGAAGCTGTCGGGAAATAAAATAGAGGGGTGGATAAATAAAAAAATTCTCTAAAAGAGATAAAAAATTTGCACAATAAAAAAAAATGCCTACCTTTGCAACCCGTTCAGGAAAGAACGGTTGCTCATTGAGATATGGTGTAATGGTAGCACAAGAGATTCTGGCTCTCTTGGTTTGGGTTCGAGTCCTAATATCTCAACTACATGTTGGCGCGATAGCTCAGCTGGTTAGAGCGCATGATTCATAATCATGAGGTCCCCAG
>JAZLBB010000006.1:0-1178 GCA_045613465.1 Candidatus Egerieisoma sp. | reverse complement strand
ACCCATCATACCGCCTGGAAGACCGCAACCTACAAGAAGTGATGAACACTGGTAGTTTGTAGGCTCAATGAAGTAACCTAGATAATCGTCAATGAAAGTCTGGGTAAGTCTTCTTGCCTCCATGTAAGCATCCATGTTGATGTCTTTAACAAGGAAACCTGCATCTTTCAACATTGCCTGGATAGTGATTACATCCGGATGGATTTTACCCCATGAAAGTGGCTCCATAGCAACATCAATATAGTCAGCACCTGCTCTTGCAACCTCAAGCATAGAAGCTACTGAGAAACCTGGGCCAGAGTGGCCGTGGTACTGAACTTTGATATGAGGATATTTCTTTTTAATCTCAGAAGTAAGTCTGCCAAGGAATGCAGGACGTCCGATACCTGCCATATCTTTCAAACAGATCTCGTCGCAACCGTACTCAACAACCTTGTCTACAACACCCATATAATACTCAACAGTATGAACAGGAGAGTAAGTGATACTCAAAGCAACCTGTGAAATCATACCGCCTTTCTTAGCGCCGATAACTGAACCTTTAAGGTTTCTATGGTCGTTAAGACCGCAGAAAGAACGTGCAATGTTGGTTCCCTGTTTAGCTTTAACCTTGTACATCAACTCACGTACATCCTCAGGAACCGGGTTCATTCTTAGAGCGTTCAAACCACGCTCCAACATATGTGTCTGGATACCTACCTTGTTGAAAGGAGCTGTCCACTCTCTAACCGCTTTGTTAGGGTTCTCACCAAAAAGAAGGTTAACCTGCTCAAAAGCACCACCGTTGGTCTCAACGCGGTCGAAGCAACCCATGTCAATAATTACGGGAGCAATCTCTTTAAGCTGGTGAACCATAGGTACATACTTACCTGATGATTGCCACATGTCTCTGTACAACAGAGAGAATTTAATTTCGCGTGCCATAAAATTTTAAAGTGTTTATAGTGTATAAATGTTTTGGTTTTCAAGTATCAGTCTACAAATCTAATAAAAAAATATTGTGGATTTGTATGTTCGTATAGAAAAATTTTTATAATTTTACACTCCGTAAATATTTAATAATTTGGCGTAGAAGTTGTGTTTTTTAGGTCTTTTTGTTCCTGTAAAACGCAGCTTTTTAATTTTTTTACACAAAAAAGTTGCATAGAAAGAAATTTTGTGTACCTTTGCAGTCCGAT
>JAZLBB010000005.1:0-21313 GCA_045613465.1 Candidatus Egerieisoma sp. | reverse complement strand
CAATAACTTTACCTGTTACACCAACGCGTTTTTTAGCCTCGTAGCAGCAAAGCATACCTGATTTACCACCAGCACCAAGGATAACTACATTCTGGCCATACTGGCAAAGTTTTGCAGTCTGTGCAGGAGCACCAGCTACGTCAAGAGCTGACAATGCAAGTTTCTCAGGCATATCATCTGGAATCTTAGCGTAGATACCGCTCTCAAATAGAATAGCTTTACCTTTGATGTCAACCTGGTCTACATCAGAACGGATCTCAAGGATCTCATCAATTCTAAGTGGAGTAAGAGACAAAGAAACTAGAGTAGCAATGCGGTCACCCTCTTTAAGGTCAATTTTACCTTTAAGAGCATCACCAATTTTCTCAACTTTACCAAGTAGCATACCACCTGAACCGGTACGACGGTTACGGTGTTTACCCTGCAACTCTACGTTGTAGAAAATCTCTTTCTTAACCTCTGCCATGATCTGCTCCTCAGTAGCACCCTCACCAGCCTGCTGTTTAGCGTAGTTGTGAATATCTGTGAAAGAAGCTGAGTCAATATTAAGTGTCTGAACGTCAATCAAGATCTCGTTGTCATAGATTTCGTCCATGTTGTTGTCAATTTTGTTAGCTGGCTGTGGAAGAACGCCAACTGGCTCAAGTACGCGGTGAACACCGTATTTGTTACCTTTTTTCATTTCAGTAATTTTTATTTTGTATTTATACTATTGTTAACAGATTAGTTTCTTGGTTTCAAACCCAAAATTTCTCTAGCCTCAGCTGAAGTAGCAACCTCTCTACCCAACTCTTTAGCCATGCGAACAACTTTGGCAACCATCTCACCGTTAGATTTTGCAAGAACACCTTTCTCAATATAGATGCTGTCCTCAAAACCTACTCGTACGTTACCGCCCATTGCAATTGCTGCAGCAGCAAGATTGAACTGGTGACGGCCGATACCGGTAGCTGTCCAGGTAGAACCAGCAGGGATAGCGTTTACCAACCAGCAAAGGTTCTGAACAGTTGCAGGAGTACAACCAGGAACACCAAGTACAAAGTTGAACTGCATAGGAGCACCAGGAACCTGGCCTTTTTTAGCCATGTTAAGGATAGTGTCAAGGTGACCCATCTCAAAGCACTCATACTCAGGTTTGATATTGTTCTCAAGCATTCTTTTTCCAAATGCTCTCATGATAGGCATTGTATTCTCAAATACATCGTCACCGAAGTTGCAGGTACCACAGTCAAGTGTTGCCATCTCAGGGAACAGCTCAGTTGGCTGAAGACGCTCCTCTGCAGACATACCTACAGCGCCACCGGTTGAAGGGATAAGGATTACATCCGGACACTCTTTAAGGATAGCGTCAATGCACTCTTTGAAACGTGCTTTGCTCTGGGTAGGAGTACCGTCAT
The DNA here is from genome assembly GCA_045613465.1 of Candidatus Egerieisoma sp. GTDB lineage: Bacteria > Bacteroidota > Bacteroidia > Bacteroidales > UBA932 > Egerieousia. Next base: position 19,916 of record JAZLBB010000005.1, on the reverse strand, counting down.
CCTCTCTAACGTGCAAGTGTACAATTGCAGCACCTGCATCAACAGCTGATTTAGCCTCTCTAACAATCTCCTCTACAGTGTAAGGAACTGCAGGGTTCTGCTCTTTGGTTACCTCAGCACCGCAAATAGCGGCAGTAATGATTAGTTTAGACATATCTGAAATTTATTTTTTATTTCTCTGGCATTTAACTGGAACTACGCAAGTACCGCTTGCTTTACATACAAGGATTGGCTCCTCAAGAACGTCAGCAGCTGAATCTGAAATATCAGGACGAGGTACGATAACTTTCTTAGCCTCAAATACCATCTTTCTAGATGAGTTACCAGTTGAAACGATCTCACCAGTTGCCTCAATGTAGTCACCAGCATAAACTGGAGCCATGAACTCAACGCTGTCATAAGCTTTAAACAAACCCTCGTCACCGTCATTGATGATAAGAAGCTCGGTTGCAACGTCACCAAACAAATTCAACATTCTTGCTCCGTCTACAAGGTTTCCACCGTAATGAGCGTCATGACAGCTCATTCTAACTCTAATTAAAGCTTTTTTAGTCATAGGAAAAGTAATTTAAATGTTTATTTTGAGTAAATATAATCAACGAAAATTGCTGGAGTGTGTACCTGCTCAGGTGCAATCTCACCAGTCTTCACAACTTTCTCAGCCTCTACAATTACAAGGTCTGCAGCAGTTGCCATAAGAGGGTTGAAGTTCTGGGTAGTTCCAACATATACAAGGTTACCTGCCTCATCAGCCAAAGTAGCGCCCAAAAGTGCAACGTCAGCCTTGATAGGTTTCTCCAAAAGATACTCTTTGCCGTCTACAACAATAACCTCTTTACCCTCAGCAACTACAGTACCCAAACCTGTAGGGGTAAGAACACCACCCAAGCCTGCTCCTGCAGCTCTTACTCTCTCTGCCAATGTACCCTGTGGGCTGAACTCAACCTCCAACTCACCTGCATTCATCTGCTCGCTTGTATTAGGGTTGGTTCCAATGTGAGATACGATAACCTTTTTAACCTGTTTGTTGGTGATAAGCTTGCCGTGTGCAACATCTGCAAAAGCTGTATCATTACAAACTATAGTAAGATCCTTTACACCACTTTTTGCCAATTCATCAAGAATTGCAATTGGGCTACCGGCAGCCAAGAAACCGCCAACCATTACTGTCATGCCATCCTTTACCTTAGAAACGGCATCCTGCAAAGAAATTCTTTTGTCCATTATATTTTTTTATTAAAATTTGCCTAAAAAACAGCACATACCTTCTGCATGTACTAATAGCAAGGCAAAAATAAGTAAATAAAATGTGATTTCAAATAACAAACGTGTTATAAATTTGACAAAAAACACAAATTTTAATTTACACATTTAAAGTATTGTTAGTATATTTGTCTTGCGTAAAAGCCAAAATTGAAAATCAACAATATAAACACTATGGAATACACAAAACTTATAGTAGAAAAACAGGATGCTGTATGCATTGTAAAGATTAACAATCCGCAGGCTATGAACGCTCTAAACTCCACAGTACTAAGCGAGTTGGACGCTGCGTTCACAGAGATTGCCGCAGACCCTGAGGTTAAGGTTGCAATCATCACCGGAGAGGGCCGTGCATTTGTTGCAGGTGCTGACATTTCACAGATGAGCTCAATGAACGCAACAGAGGGCAAGGCTTTTGGTGAGCAGGGTGCAGCAGTGTTCAGAAAAATTGAGACACTTCCAATTCCTGTCATTGCAGCAGTAAACGGTTTCGCACTTGGCGGCGGTTGCGAGCTTGCTATGGCATGTGACATAAGAATTGCTTCTGCAAAGGCAAAATTCGGCCAGCCTGAGGTTGGTTTGGGCATCACTCCTGGCTTCTCAGGTACACAGAGACTTCCTAGACTTGTCGGGATGGGTATAGCAAAAGAGCTTATCTATACAGCTGACATCATTGATGCTGCCGAGGCTTACAGAATAGGCCTTGTAAACAAAGTTGCAGAGCCTGAAACCCTAATGGAGGAGGCTATGAAGATAGCTGCCAAGATTGCTTCAAAAGCTCCTATAGCTGTAAGATACAGCAAAGAGGCCATCAACAGAGGTATGCAGACAGACATTGACACTGCAATTGCAATTGAGGCCAACCTGTTCGGCCTGTGCTTTGCAAGCGAGGACCAGAAAGAGGGAATGGGTGCTTTCCTAAAGAAAGAGGCTCCACAGTTCAAAAACAGATAATCAATTATTTACATAACATAAACTTAATTTATTCAGATACTATGAAAGTAGCAGTTGTAGGTAACGGTACTATGGGTAACGGTATTGCCCAGACATTTGCAGTTGCAGGCCACGATGTTATTATCAAAGGCCGCTCAGACGCATCATTGGCTAAAGCTCACGCTTCAATTGAGAAAAGCCTTTCAAAAATGGTTGAGAAAGGTAAAATGGAGGCAGCTGACAGAGATGCAACCCTAGCAAGAATTAAAGACACCAAAGTATATGAGGATCTTGCTGATGTAGATCTAGTAGTAGAGGTAGTTGCTGAGGATATGGCAATTAAAGAGGAGATCTTCAAGACTCTAGACCAGATTTGCAAACCAGAGGCTATTTTGGCTACAAACACCTCTTCTCTATCAATCACTCAGGTTGCTTCTTACACCAACCGTCCTGAGAGAGTTATTGGAATGCACTTCTTCAACCCAGTTCCAATGATGAAACTTGTAGAGGTTATCAAAGGCCAGCTTACTTCAGACGAGGTTCACCAGACTATCGTAGAGGTTTCTAAACAGATTGGCAAAACTCCTGTAACCGTTAACGAGGCTCCTGGTTTTGTTGTTAACAGAATCCTTATCCCTATGGTTAACGAGGGTATCGGTATCCTTGCTGACGGCGTAGCTACCAAAGAGGAGATTGATGAGGCTATGAAACTTGGCGCAAACCACCCTATGGGTCCTTTGGCTCTTGCAGACCTTATCGGTTTGGACGTTTGTCTTGCTATCATGGAGGTTCTTTACAATGAGTTCGGTGACACCAAATACAGACCTCACCCACTTCTTAGAAAAATGGTTAGAGCTAAACTTCTTGGTAGAAAAACCGGCGTTGGTTTCTACGATTACAGAAAATAAGCCACAACACATTAATACAAAAAAACAGAGGTTGGATTTCTCCAACCTCTTGTTTTTTAATATGTTTTACCAATACAATTACAAATTTTTCTTCCCTGAAACCGGATTGGCATAGATGGAAAGGAAAATCTCCTTCAACTCCTGCTGGTCCGCTTCCACTTTCTCCAATTTTGCCGCCATATACTGCTCAAATGTCTCTTTCTCCTGCTGTGTATACTCAGAAGTATACTCATTTGTAGAATTGAGCATATCGTATGCAATATAGTTGTTAGGCCACAATTTGTAGTTTGCTACAATCTTGTTGTCCATGCATGCTCCAAGAGCCTTGAAACGCTCGTTCTTGTCAAACTCTGCAGCAGCTATCACCTCCTGCTCAGTAACAGGCTCATTGAACTGGATATGCACCCTACCCTTTGGCTGTACAATACCTGTAAGGATGCTCTTGAGGTCCTCACCCTCAGCTTTCACATACTTCTGCCTGCGGCTTATATAAAGCTCAACAGCTTTCTGTATATCGCATGGCTCAAACTCGTAAGAGATTGAGGTAGGCATAATATGAAGCTCTGTAAAATCCTTTACAAAATCCCCGCTTCCGCTCATGTCAAACATCTTTAGCAAACCCTGCTCGGTTACATCAGCGCCATCTTTGGTACGTCCGTTCCTCTGCGCAATCCATACTGAACTCTCCTGGTTTGCAACATTATACCTGATATACTCAGAAAGTATCTTTGATGTAGTGTAAACCTCTCTTGGAGAAGTACTTCTTACAACTTTAATCATCTTGTTGCTGCGGCAGATATCCTCAATGAAAGAAGAAGTGATAAGGTTGTCTCCCACTGCTATCTCAGTAGTCTGGATACCGTGCTCATGAATGATAAGCTGTATGATTGCAGAATCAAGAACAATATCCCTATGGTTGGAAACAATAAGATACTTCTTGTTGCCGTTGAAATATTCCAATCCTCCGTAAGTAAGACCTGTGGTGGTATCCTTCAGGATCTTCTTTACTATTCCCGACATTACCTTAACCTGAAAATCCTCCTTGGAATTGCAGCTAAGAAGCAGATTCTTGAACAGGGAAACATCCTGTCCTGGGAAAATGTAGTTTGCAATATTGACAAATAGCGGATTAGCCACAATTCTCTCCAGTGCCGGATGCACCTGGGCATCATTATAAGGCCTTATGTCATCAAATTTATTTATATCCATAATACTCATTAGGTAGTTCTTGCTTTTGCAAAGTTAAATAAATGAATCCAAAACTACAATTAAAGTACATCCCTCTTAAGGCAGTAATACTGTGATATAACTGAGAATGTGTACATTACAGACAAGAACATTATTACACCCAAAGCTCCTATTGTTATTGCAGTATAAAGGAGATACAAAAAGTAAGCCCCTGACACCATGATAATTGAACACGAAACCAGATACATCCACTTAAAATTCTTTGCTACACTAAAGAACAGCGCCACAGATGAAGTTGCAAGCGGGATAAGGAAGAAGAAGTTCTCACCCAAAGTTACCAGGCATACAACTGAAAGCAACAGCAGCAGCACATTGGTACCAAGAAGCAGGTTCCACATGTAATACTTATCCTTTCTCTCCTGTAACCTGCTGAATACCAGAATCCACAACACACTTATAAGGAACAGTACAATGGAGATGTTCTTGTCATACGGAATAAACCTCAGATCTACAATGCTGAACTTGAAATCCCAGTATAAAGCCAGAATATAAGAAAGGGCAAAACCGCATCCTACAGCAGCCAAAGCAAATACCATGACATGCATCATCCCCTTAAGAATGGCTCCAGGACGTATAATCTTGTACCTGACATACACATAAAGTACAAACAGGAACAGCGCATACACAAGCAGATTGGCAATAAGATAACCTGCCTTGCTGAATGTAAACATTCCAAATACCGGAAATCCAAAGAATATTACATCACTCTCACCCGCAAGGGCATCTGACTCCGCATATTTTTCATTGGTAAGATACTCATACACAACAGGCTGCAACTGGTCGCCATAATGCTGTACAGATTCAAGCGAAATGTTGCTGTAATTGTCCTTATCGGTATGGTAATGGTGCAGGTCATCAATTACAGAGAAATTGAGCCCAGGAATTGTATCCTTTATGATTGTAAAATCTGTATTGTTTGGCAAAAGCTTGTACACCACTGTTGTGAGCGAGAGTCCGTGCGGCCTCTGTGCATGGGAATAGAGCTCCATCAGCCTGTCATTTCCACCCGATGTCTCAAACAGCAGGGCAGGCCCCTTCACTCCCCTCGCCTCTACGTTTACTGCAAAATTCACATTGTCAAATATCTCCTTGTTATGCCTGTACGCAGCACGCATACCGTCTAGATTATGCTCCTCAGCATCTGTAAAAAGCACCTTTATACCCTGATTCCACTCATCCCTGTAATTCAATGCCACAGAAACCAGCTCCATAATCACACCCAGACCATACCCGTCATCTGCAGCTCCGTATGAAAACACTGTATCCTTACCAACTATCTGCCTGAACCTTGAATCATAATGTGCTACAAGGAGCAAATAAGACTCGTCAGAAGGGTTTGCAGAAGAATTGTCGGGAGAGTGATCCTTTAATGGAGGGAAGACTGAATAAATGTTTGCATAAGAAAAACTGCCCCCTATTTTGCTTGGAATTGTGTCATACTCAATTATTTGAGTCTCTCCACCCATCTGATGCATCCTCTCCCTGAGATAATTTGCCAGAACTTTTCTCTCTTTTGGGTGTTGTATAGAGTGTGGGGATTTTGCAATTACCCTTAAATCGTCAGAAACACGCTGGGCAGAGAAGTCCTGCGAGTCTCTGTCATTTATACGTTGTTTAGGATAAAATCCAAGTGCAATCACAAATGCAAAAACCACGCATGTGTAAAAAGCTAACGTCTTATAGAGATTACGTATCTTCATAAGGATTTAATACTCAAAGTTTTTTTACCTTTACAAAGATAATAAAATGATCATAACCTTGTAACATGTACAGAACAGCTTCGCCTTATATTAAAGAACTTCTTAAAGGAGAGATCAACTGGCATCCCTTTACAATGGAAACCCTCCAAAAGGCTATAATGGAGGACAAGATGATATTTGTACACATAGGAAACATATCCAATATAAGCAGACGCAATGCCGCCTACAAACTGTTCAGCGACGAGGATGTAATACAGATACTCAACAACAACTTCATTTCTGTAGCCCTTGACACAGAGGATGTTCCGGAGGCATATCTTATTGGAATGGATCTTCTCCTCATAAACGAGCAGAAAATCTCAGACCATATAAACATCTTCTCCCTACCCGGAATAAAGCCTGTAACCTCATTTTCCAGCCTTCTTCCCGACGATTTCCTCTACTTGGCCAACAACCTGCTGATATCCTACGAGGACCAGAGGGACAAGCTGGAGGTGGCCAGCAAATTCCTCACCAGGAGATTGAAGTTTTCCGGAGTGGTTACAGAAAAGGAGTCACCAAAGACCATATCACCCAAACTGCTTCACGCATACATAAGGAGCTGGGCATCAAGATTTCTGAACAAAGAGAACAAAATCAGGCGCGCCCCGTACAGAATTACCGCAAGAAACCTCAATTTCATATTGGAATACGCACACAGGTACAACATTACGGAGTATCTGCAGTATATTGAGGAAACCCTTACACATGTATACTACTCACCTCTATTTGACCCTATTGACGGTGGAGTGTTTTCAGAAGCCCAGGATTACTCATTCCAGAAACCGTCCTATGAGAAGAACATTTACGAAAACGCGAATGCCGCAATATTATTTACCACAGCCCACAAATATCTGAAAAAAAGGATATTCAAAGAGGCCGCAGAGAGGATAGTACATTTCCTGGAACAGCAGATGAACCTGCATGGCAGGGGATATATAACCTATATAACCCTCAGCAAATGCCCGGAGGAATCTACATACTACAAATACACACTTGAGGAACTGAGGGAGTCATTTCCTAGAAAATACATCTCAATAGCAAAGAAACTGGGTATGGACACAACTGTAGAGGAGACCATTTACCAGACAATAAGGAATACTCCACAATACTGGGAGATTGAATTCCAGGAACTGGAGACCCTCAAGAAGATAAGGCACACCCGTAAAGGGGAGGTAATATACGACAAGAGAATTATGACAGGTTACAACTGTAGAACAGCAGTTGCATTCTGCTCTATGGCCAGGAACAGTAAAATGGGGGAAAAACAGGATTATCTGCAGATGGCAAAGGGTATTATAGACAATATCCTGCAGCACCAGAGAAAGGGTGACCTTCACTTATATAAATACATAAGCTCAACAAGGGTAGAGTACTCTACATCAGACTTGTATGATTACTCCCTATTCCTCAATTGCCTATTGCATTATTACATGATAACCAAAGATGAGGAGTACAGAAACCTTGCAAAAACCTACACAAAATACATAATGGAGAACCATTTCCAGCCCGAGAGCGGAATGTTCACAAAAATGGCCAGGAACCAGTCAATAAAGAGGCTCAAAAGAGCCCCTGTAATAGACTACAACACCCTTTCGTCCAACTCCATAATGGCAGATAACCTGCTCATGCTTTACAAAGTGACCAAGGGGAAAAGCATTTATATTAACACTTTCAAACAGCAAATCTACAACATTGAACCACAGCTGATTGGAAGCGGGCCATTTATGACCGGATGGGGGATGCAGGTACTCAATTATCTTACAGGATACGCATCAGATTCCCCTGAACAGGAGTGAGCTGTCGCCATAACTCAAGAAGCGGAAACCGTTATCCAGTGCATAGTTGTAAATACCTTTCCATTTGCCCTCTCCCACAAATGCAGAAATAAGCAGCAAAAGGGTACTCTGAGGCTGATGGAAATTGGTTACAAGCATGTCAACAACCCTGAACTTATATGAAGGCACTATAATAATGCCGGTTCTTGCAACAAGTTTGTCCAAATTGTTCTGCTCAAGATATTCCACAATGGCACCTATAGACTCCTTAAGGGTATAACAATACTCTTTCCTGTATGGCTCCCACTGCTCCACAGCAACAGGTTTACCATTTTCAATACACTGTACACCAAGGAAATAGAGTGATTCAAGGGTTCTGGTAGATGTTGTACCTACAGAAATCACTTTCTGCCCCTCCTTAAGGTCCCTCAGCTTTATAAGAAACTCCCTGGTAACCTCAAAAGGCTCCGTATGCATCTTATGGTCCGCTATATATTCGCTCTTTACAGGAACAAATGTACCTGCGCCAACATGCAGACACACGTTTTCCAGCTCAACACCCCTGTTTTTAAGCTCTGAGAGCACGTTATCGGTAAAATGAAGGCCTGCAGTAGGGGCTGCAACAGAACCTTTTATTCTGGCATAAAGCGTCTGATAACGCTCATAATCCATTGCCTCTGTATCCCTGTTAAGGTACGGAGGAATAGGTATTCTGCCGCAAATGTCAAGGACCTCAGAAAAACTGCACCCAGTATCCCATTTGAATTTTACCACAGAACCGTTATTGTCCCCTTTATATATAAGTTCAGCCCTTAAATTAAGCTTTTTTGCCTCCTCTGACGCGTTTTCAAGCATCAGATAAACCTCTCCACCTTTCCATTTTTTGGCATTTCCTATAACTACGTTCCAGCTACAGCAGCCATTTGAGGCAAAAGACTGGGCATAATCGGCCGGATCAACGGGCTCAAGACAGAAAATTTCAATTACAGCACCTGTCTCTTTCTTAAAGAAAAGACGGGCAGGAACAACCTTGGTATTATTAAAAACCATGAGTGAATTCTCCGGTATGTAAGAGGGGAGTGTAAAAAAGAAACTCTCATTTATACCACCGTTTCCACCATTATTATATATAAGAAGCTTTGATGCATCTCTACGCTCCAGAGGGTATTTTGCTATACGCTCATCCGGCAAATTATAGGAATAATCCTGAATCTTAATTTTAGGCTCCACAATCAATTATTTTGTGCAAAGGTATATAAATGTACCTCAAAGTAAAAATAATTGAAATTTGAGATTTTGTTCACATTTGTAATTTACATTTACACAATCGTAGAATTTACAGCAATACACACGTGACACACCTCTATAACCCGTGTATATTATTGTGAACTCATAGTTATAATGAAAAGTTATTTTAAAGGGTTTGTATTTTTATATACCGCATTATCAATTAGTTACGCATTTTACATAAAGCTATATTTAAAGTGTTTCACCGATAATATGGGCAAATACGGCCAAAATCAGCTGAAAAACGTGTATATACATAGTGTTATATTATTATTTCTCAGTGCTTTATACTACTTAACCTACCTTAGTAGTTTAAGTAGTAGTAAAATCAGGTGAATCCCCACTACAGATATATGTGGGTTACTTTTGTAATCCAGGTGCTACAAAAGTAACTTTTGCACACTTGTTATTTTTGTAAAAATTTTTGCTTACATTTGTATCGGCTAAGTTTTACATCTATGAATAACCGTTTACAGCAATTTTTGGAGCTTGAAAACCTCACTCCTGCCCGATTGGCTGGCATGTTGGGCGGACAGAGGTCGGGGTTGTCACATATACTTTCAGGGAGGTACAAACCCAGCTATGACTTCCTTACCAGGATCCTTACAAAATTCCCCCATATCAGCGCAGACTGGCTCATGACAGGGAAGGGTAAAGCATATAAGGAGAGTAGTGAGAGTGTAATTATTTCCACACCTCTCCCACCCTCTGCTGGAGGCCAAATTTCTGCCTACCCTGGCGCCAGGAATTTCAATGGCAACGGACAAAACCTCACTGGTGTCGGAGCCAATTTTCAGGGAGCCGGAATGAACTCCCAAACAGCTGCCCAAAATTTGCAGCAGAGTCAATTTGGAACTTTTAGCAACGGAGAGAATTTCCAATCTGTGCAAGGAGGTCAAGTACCTTATAGTGGCCTTCAGGATGAAGACTCCCCTATTTTGGACAATTTTGATGAGTTGTTTCCAGAAGGTGAACATGACAACAACCCGGTCAGCAACACTTATAACTCTGATAAAGAAGATTTTAGCACCGGATCAAACACCTCTCAACCCTCTGAGAATTGCGCAAATGGTACAAACAGTACAACTGCCGGCAAAAAAAAGAGGATAAAAAGGGTTATTGTATTCTATAGCGACGGAAGTTTTGATGAGTTGTTTCCCCATATTAGATAATTTGTGTTAATTTTGTCATTTACAGAATTGACACCTTATTATATATAATATGTATAAATTAATCAGACCTATCATCTTCTTCCTGCTTAATCCGGAGCAGGCTCATCATCTTACCCTTAAATTTTTTAAAGCAATACACTACATCCCTGGCATGGGCTGGTTGCTCAGAAAAATGTTCTGCTACAACAATCCAAAACTTGAAAGGGAGGTTTTTGGAATCAAGTTCAAGAACCCTGTGGGTTTGGCTGCAGGATTTGACAAGAACGGAAACTGTTACAATGAGCTTTCAAACCTTGGTTTCAGCTTTATTGAGATAGGTTCAATTACACCTGTTCCACAACTGGGAAACCCTAAGCCAAGATGTTTCAGGCTTCCTAAAGACGGTGCCATCATCAACAGGTTTGGCATTAACAACAACGGCGTAAAGTTTACTGTAGAATATCTTAAGAAGCATCATCCAAATTGTGTCATTGGTGCAAGCTTGAGCAAATGTACCGCTTCATCCAATGAGGAGGCCCCTAAAGATCTTGAGAAATCATTTGCAATCCTGTATGATTTTGTAGATTACTTTGCCCTTAATGTATCATGCCCTAATGTCAAGAACTTGTGCCAGCTACAGGATATAAGCTTCTTGTCTGAAATTATAGACCGTCTTCTTACCCTAAGAAGATACTATGATGACTACCGTCCTATACTCCTTAAAGTATCACCTGATATTCCACAGGAGCAGTTGGATGATATCATAGACCTTGTACTTGTATCTGGTCTGGACGGTGTAATTGCAACCAATACAACCCAGAGCCGTGAGGGTCTTAAGACAGACAAGGCAGATGTAGATGCCATTGGAAACGGCGGTTTGAGCGGTGCTCCTCTATTTGAGAGAAGCCTTGAGAGAGTCAAATATATACACCAGAAGACAGAAGGACAGCTTCCTATCATTGCTGTAGGTGGAATTATGACACCTGAGCAGGCACATCAGATGCTCCAGGCAGGTGCATCTCTTGTTGAGATCTATTCAGGCTTTGTCTACAACGGTCCAGGATTTATAAAAGATATCAATAAATATTTGGCTAAGAAACTGTAATTCAGTATGGTTACCGCTACAATATGCACAATTGGAGATGAGATACTCATTGGCCAGATTGTGGATACCAATTCATCCAGGATTTCTACCGCACTAAACTCTATTGGTGTAAAGGTAATCTCCATGGTATCCACCTCAGACACTGAGCAGGACATTATAAATACTGTAGAGAGTGCCCTAAAAAGCAGCAATATAGTTGTAATTACAGGCGGCTTGGGCCCTACTAAAGATGACATTACCAAAAAGACGCTTGGCAAACTTACCGGTGCTACTGCAGATGTGGAGAACCAGGAGCAGCTTGAGATCATCACACGCATCCTTTCAGCAAGGGGAATGGTGCCGCTAAGCCCACTCAATAAAGCGCAGGCAATGGTGCCAAACAGCTGCAAGGTTATTCCAAACCGTTTTGGCACAGCCCCATGCATGGAGTTTGAGATTCCTCAGGAGAAATACGGCCACAAAGCCCTAATGTTCTCACTTCCAGGAGTTCCTTTTGAGGCAGAAGCAGCCATCCCTGATGTACTGGACTCTATCCAGCGTCATTTTCAGTTGGACAAGATCTTCCACAAGACAATATGCACCTTTGGAATCCCTGAATCCACCCTTGCCCAGCAGATAGAAGAGTGGGAAGACAATCTTCCACGCAATCTTCACCTTGCATACCTTCCAAACCCAGTGCTTGGAGTGCGTCTGAGACTATCCATCTATGGCGTGGATGAGCAGACAGGGATGCAGGAACTTGCTGAGAATGAGGCAAAACTCAGAGAAATGCTTGGGGATGCAATATATGGAGAGGGAACAGACTCACTGCAAAAAGTTATCGGGAATACCCTTAAGGAAAGGGGTATGACTGTGGGAGTTGCAGAGTCATGCACAGGAGGTTTTCTGGCATCCCTTTTCACCTCTCTTCCAGGGGCTTCTGAGTATTTTTACGGTGGAGTGGTATCATATGACAATTCCGTAAAGATGAATGTCCTGGGGGTAGAAAAAGAGGTTCTGGATACATATGGCGCTGTAAGCCAGGAATGTGCCGAGCAGATGGCTGCAGGGTCACGCAAGGTACTTGGAACAGACTACGCCATTGCCACTACAGGCATTGCCGGCCCGGACGGTGGTACACCTGACAAGCCTGCAGGGACAGTGTGGATTGCAGTCGCCACTCCTGAGGGAGTCACAAGCAAGAAATTCACATTCAACAGCACCCGCCGCAACATAAACATTGAACGCTTTGCGGCCAATGCCCTCAATATGCTTAGAATACAATTAATTAATAAATAACACTATGAACTTAAAAACTATGGCCTGCACACTTGCAGCCGCAACAACTATGGGAACTATGATTTCATGTTCAAGCCCCGCTCCTACCAAGGATGAGATTGCAGTAGCAAAACTGGATTCTCTATTTACAGAGAGATACTCACCACAACCTAACCCAGGCGGTACAGTACTTATTCTAAAAGGTGACTCAGTTTTGTATCAGAACAGCTGGGGTATTGCAGATACCGAGCTTAACACCAAGATTGATGCAAATACCTTCTTCAACATTGCATCAGTTTCAAAACAGTTTACAGCTGTAGCAATCATGAAACTTCACGAGGAGGGCAAACTTGACATTTACAAGAGCATCTACGATGTAAGCCCAGAGGTAAACAAATTCCTTCCTAAGAAAGCAAAACCTTTCTCAGACATTAGAGTAATTGACCTCATGGCACACTCTTCAGGTATTCCTGACGCAAGACCACGTACAGACCGTAATTTTATGCTTACAGCCACTGATATGGAGAGCTTGCAGTATATGAAAGACCTTAAAGAGCTTAACTTTGAGCCAGGCACACAGTACGAGTACATGAACCCTACTTTCCAGCTTCTTTACATTATGATTGAGGCTGCCAGCGGAACTCCATTTGAGCAGTACATGAGAGAGAATATCTTTACCCCTGCAGGTATGCCTGAGACCCTTTATTTCCAGGCAGACAGAGAGATTCCAAGAATGGCTCATGGCTACGTAACTGAGGATGATAATGCTCCAGCAGAGACCAAACAATTCCGCCAGTATGACTACGGTGAGGAGACTTTCTTTGCAACCAAGGCAGACGGTGGTATATACACCTCTATAAATGAGTTTGTACAGTGGGAGAAAGCCCTAAGAAACAACTTGTTCATGTCTGAGAAAATGACAGCTGAGGCCCATGGCCCTGTAACCAAAATTACCGGCAGCACATTCAGCTCATACCAGAACAGACCTAACACATCATACGGTTACGGCTGGTTCATTGAGGATAATCCTGGCATGCCAAGAAAAGTATACCACACAGGTGACAACGGCGGATTCCAGATCTATGCAGGACGCTTCCCAGAGAAAGAGGTCCTAATGCTTGTATTTGAGAACCGTAACGACCACAGCCGCTGGAAAATGGTTGAAAAACTTGATGCAATTGCAAAAGAGGCAGGCTGGCTAGACTAATCCTTCCTTCCCTATGAATATAAAGGAGTTGGCCACATGCCAACTCCTTTTTTGTTGCCTTAAACTATGCTTCTGCGCCCTTCCGGGCACGTTATACCCCCATTTTGTTCCCCAACAGAGATTTCTCCTTGTCAGCAAATTTACCTTTTTGAAATGAAAGACATAATACGACATTCACTTTGTCAAAAATATTCATATCTTTATAAACAGAATGTAATTGGATATTTATTATGAAAAATGTTATTCCAGATTGGGCAAAAGAGCTCAATTGCGCTGTTACTGTTTGTGATACTGAGGGAATTATAATCTATATGAATGACAAGTCTAAAGAGACTTTCAGCTCTTATGGTGACCTTGTAGGCAAAAGTCTTATCCCTTGCCATAATGAAAATTCAAAGAAAATGATTGCCCGTCTCCTGGAAACTGGAGGGACAAATGTCTATACAATTGACAAGAAAGGACAGAAGAAGATGATTTACCAGACAGTATGGAAACAGGATGGCAAAGTTGCAGGCTTGGTTGAGTTGTCTATAGTTCTTCCCGATGATATGCCACACTATATAAGGTAATTATGCTCCTATTAGAGCACTTGTACCTACATTTAACTGACGGATAATAAAGAATGAGAGCTGTCATCTACAGGATAACAACTCTCATTCTTTATTATTTCTTGTGGCAAAACTTACAACTCCTTATGGAAAGTATAAGAATTTGCCTGTGCTGTAGGCATAATTACCATATCATTGATGTTTACATGTGGAGGGCATTTTACCATATACATGATTGCATCTGCCACATCCATTGCGGTTAATGGAGTGAAGCCTTTGTATACGTTGTCTGCACGCTGCTGGTCCCCTTTGAAGCGGACTACAGAGAATTCTGTCTCCACAGCACCAGGGCAGATCTGTGATACTCTGATATTGTAAGGCAACAAATCTATCCTCATTCCTTTTGTAAGTGCATCTACCGCATGTTTGGTTGCGCAATACACATTACCGTTTGCGTATGATTCCTTACCGGCTATTGAACAAAGGTTTACAATATGGCCGCATTTGCGCTCCTTCATATAATTGGCAACCACCTTGGTTACATATAACAGACCTTTTACGTTGGTGTCTATCATTCGCTCCCAGTCATCCACAACACCGTCCTGAACAGGATTGAGTCCTACAGCCAGTCCGGCATTGTTTACAAGCACATCTATTGCTTTCCACTCATCTGGAAGACCTCCAAGGTTTGCCTGAACCTCCTCCAATGAACGTACATCAAATACCAAAGGGAGTACTTTTACCCCGTATTCAGCCACAATTTTCTGTTCAAATGCAGCTACCCTCTCAGCGCGGCGGCCGGTAATGATAAGGTCATATCCCTCTTTGGCCAAAAGAGTGGCAGTGGCCTCTCCTATTCCCGATGTAACACCGGTTACAAGTGCAATTTTACTCATATTACAACGTATAAGCCACGTTCTCAACCTCGTTCATAACCCTTAGGAAGTTCTCGCCAAGAATACACTTGATATCCTCATCTGAGTAGCCTCTAAGCTTCAACTCCTCTGTGATTACACCAAATTTTGATGCATCCTCCAATCCTGCAGGAGGAGACTCAATGCCGTCAAAGTCAGAGCCCAATCCTACGTGTTTTACACCTACAAGTTTTACAACGTGGTCTATATGGTCAACCAAAACTTTGTATGAAGGTCTTGGAGTTGAGTACAAAGCCTCGTAAGCTTTCTCGTATCTCTCTTTACGGCGTTTGCAGCGTGGATGCAACTGGTAGTCAATGATTGCCTCATCAAACTCGTCACACAAATCACCTGCAACTTTAGAATACTCAGGATCAATGAATGAAGAGTAGAAGTTGATCTGAATAACACCGCCTGCAGCTGCCAGGTCTTTGATCATCTGGTCGGTCATATTACGCGGATGGTTACACAAAGCCCTGCAACAAGAATGTGTTGCCACAATTGGAGCTTTTGAATATTTCAAGCAGTCATAGAAAGACTCATCAGAAAGATGGGAAACATCTATCATCATACCCAATCTGTTCATAAGGGCTATAACCTCCTTGCCAAACGGACTCACACCACCCCATCTCTTCTCTTTTGGTGCACATGAATCACAAATCTCATTGTTGCCTGCATGGGTAAGGGTCATATAACGTACACCCATCTTGTAGAACAACTTAAGCAATGAAAGGTCTTTCTGGATAGGTGAACCGTTCTCCAAGCCAATGAAAATTGCAGTTCTGCCCTGTGCCTTAAGCTCTCGTGCCTGGCGTACAGTTGTTGCAAGGCCCACTTTTTTAGGGTTCTCGTCAACAACCTCGTGTGTAAGGGCTATAAGCTGAAGTGCACGGCGTGTTGCCTCGTCGGGAGAAAGGGAGTTAGAAGTATATGCTGCAAAGAAAACACCGTCAACTCCACCGTCCTTTAGGCGGTCAAAGTCTATGTGTCCAAGTTTGCGACGTTTTGAAACATCCTGTCCGCGGATAATTGCCAAAGGGGTATCACAATGTGAATCAAGCACAAAGGCCTCCTTATGAAGTTCTGCTGCTGTCATAATGTATATTTTTTAAGTATTTTTTGTAAACTTGTAATGTTCCGCCCTGCACAGGAACAGGACGAGCATCAACAAATTTAAGAAAATTTTGCCACAAACTGCAACAAACCCAAAAAGCGTTCGTCTAATAAGTGAAAAGCAGAGAGAATGAACCGGCATACCAACATAAAACAAATATATGCGCAGTACTCCCAAAGGCTCTATTATACCAGCCTGAGGATTGTGGGGAACAGCTTTGACGCAGAGGAGATAATGCAGGACACAATCCTCAAATACCACAATCTAAACGGCAAGGATGCAATCCTGGAGCCCGGAAAATGGCTTACAAGCGTATGCATCCGCAAGTCAATAGACAAGCTGAGGGAAAAGCACCGCAACAGGGACTTTCTGGAGGAATACAAGGAGATCCAGAGCATACCGCAGGGCCCAACTCCACAAAACTATAATATAGAAGATATAAAGAGAGCCCTCCTCCTTCTTCCCGACAGTTACCGCACAATCCTCTCACTCCACCTCTTTGAGGGATATGACTACCAAGAGATTGAGCAGATAACCGGAACAAAGGAAGTTACCCTAAGGAGCCTCTACAAAAGGGCAAAGGACAAACTGGCAGCAACGCTGCAAAACAAAAAATAGCAGATGGACAACTTGGAAAAATACATACAGGACAACCTTGGGCAGTTCAATACAGGAGAACTCCCACATGGGCACCAGGAGAGATTCATGGCAAAACTGGAACAAGTACAGAAACCAGGCAGAATAAGGCCATTCACACGCAGAGCCATATTTGCATCAACCGCAGCCGCTACAGTAATTATAGCCCTTACCATAACAGGCATACCTATATACAAGCAGGCCCGCCTAGAGCACTCAGTACAGGATCTTGCAGAGGAGATGTACCGTCAGGAGGCTGAGATCCTACAAATGTTCTCCCAGGAAGAACAGTACATGATAAACAACGTAAAAGCCATAACTGAAGAGGCCATCCCCCTTGCTAAGCAGCTTCCCGACGAGCTTTCACCGGAAAAAAGAGCCCATATCCTGAGGGAATACTATAAGGCCAAGACAGCGGCTCTCAAACAGATGAAGACACTTTACGCGCAGAGTGAACAACCTATAGACTAATTAAAAACACAAACAATATGAAAAGAGTACTACTTGCACTGGCAATAATGGCAATAGGAACATTGTCGGCCACAGCACAAAACACCCTTACCAAAGTGTACAACTTTGGAGAAATAACAAGCATTGAGGCTGGTTCCATTTATGATATTGAAGTAACAAAAGGCAACTCGGGTACAATTACCGTCAATTACGATGAAGTATTCCAGGACAAGCTGATTGTAAAATATGTAAATGGCAAACTCTACCTTTCAGTAAATACCGATAAAATGACATTCAAAGAGAGGAGAAAATCTACAGATGGGATACAAGTATCTCTCCAGATGCCATCAATTGACGAGATTGACCTTTCAGGCGCAGCTAAACTTGCCGCCAACGGTACATTTTCAACAAACGGGCTTGAGATTGACCTTAGTGGAGCTAGCCATGTAAAAGGCTTGAACATAAGCGGAGATGAGCTCTCAATAGACTGCAGCGGTGCCACATCATTGGAAATGGCTGGAGACTTTAAAAATGTTGATATTGAGACAAGCGGAGCATCCCAGGTAAATTTGGACGGCAACAGCAACACCCTTGAGATAGAGGCCAGCGGCGCAACAGGGGTAACAATAACAGGAAACCACAAGCACGCAGACCTTGAAACCTCCGGAGCAAGCAACATAAAACTTACCGGAACCACAGATTACATCAATGGAGTATGTACAGGGGCCAGCAGCATCAAAGCACAGGAATACACAGCCGGCAATGGCAAAATAGAGCTCTCAGGTGCAAGCAACGCCAAAATAAGATGCACAGGCGAACTTAAGGTTATGGTAAGCCGTGCCAGCTCACTTACCCACTACGGGAACCCGAACATTATAAATCTCAACAAAGACTCAAACATAAAAAAAGGGGATTGATAATGACATGAACCCCGAAAGTTAGACAAAAAACTTTCGGGGTTTTGTTATGTCTAAAAAGAGAAAGAAACATGGCTATGCAGAACGATTGAAGTATATGCATATGCTTGAGAAAGGATGTAGTAAAAATTATATCCATGAACACTATGGCATAGATGACGCTCTGCTAGGTCATTTATGGGCTCGCTATCAGTCTGAAGGCTCCTCAGGATTACTTAAGAAGCGAAATGTGAAAGCAGATTACGCCTTCAAACTTCAAGTAGTTCGTGATATTGAGGAAAATCATCTAACTTTGGTGGATGCATCGTTAAAGTATAATGTGAGTTCGAGTAGAATCTATGTATGGCAGAAGATAGTTAGAACCCAGGGTTATGATGCATTGGCTATCATCAGACCAAGAGGCCGACCACCAAAGAACGATATGGGAAGACCAAGGAAAAAGAAACCGGAAGACATGACAGAGCTGGAACTCTTACAGTTGCGTGTGAAGGAACTGGAAGCGGAGAATGCTCTGTTAAAAAAAGTGAAAGCCTTAGTAGAAGCAAGAGAAGCCCGTCTCAGAGAGATTGGGCGGAAGCCATCCAAGAACTAAGGCAGGAACACGATCTTGAGATCCTTCTCGAGAAGACAGGGATGGCTAGATCCACATACTACTATCATACGAAAAGATTGTCAGAACCTGACGGCTATGACGATGCCAGGGCTGCAATCCGTAAGATATATGATCATCATAAAGGTCGTTATGGTTATAGAAGAATAACTTCTCAGCTGCGCAATGATGGCATACACCTTAACCATAAGACAGTGCAGAAACTTATGGTAGAGATGAATCTGTATGGTAAGAGAAAGAAGGCTAAATATAAGTCTTATAAGGGTGAAATAGGCAAGATCGCTCCAAACGTCATAGACAGAGACTTCGTTGCAACAGCACCGAATCAGAAATGGACAACGGACGTTACTGAAGTCAAGATAAAGGACAGGAAAATATATCTTTCTCCTATTCTGGACATGTTCAATGGCGAAATCATATCCTACACTATCTCATACCATCCAGACTTGAAGATGGCAATGAAGATGCTAGATAAAGCGTTTAAGAAGACAGATATACCCAAAGGCCTTATACTGCACTCTGATCAAGGATGGCATTATCAGCATCTGAGATATCAGAAGGCATTGAAAGACAGGAATATAGTGCAGAGTATGTCTCGCAAAGGAAACTGTCTTGACAATGCGATGATGGAGAACTTCTTTGGACTTATGAAGTCAGAGTTACTATATTTACAAGAGTGGGACAGCGTAGAACAGTTTGCAAAGGAGCTAGTCAAATATATACGCTACTACAATAATGATAGAATCAAACTGAGGCTAAATGGAAAAAGCCCGGTACAATACCGAGCTTTATTCCAATCTAAGAGGGCCTCTTAATAATGTTAAACCGTCCAACTTTTGGGGGTCACATCA
>JAZLBB010000004.1:0-31950 GCA_045613465.1 Candidatus Egerieisoma sp. | reverse complement strand
TTCTTCATTCCCGATAGATTCCAAGTAAGTAGCAATTTCGTTTTGTAGGTTCTGCTCCATCATTGAGGTCATAAACCTTCTGAAAATATCAAGGTTATCATCCTCTCGTGTGGCAACTAACGCTTTGATATATTCCTCTTTATCCTCTTTGAGAATCTTTGTGGGGATTAACCCAAACTCAAATTGAAGCATATTCATTACCAAACGAGCCATACGACCATTGCCATCAGCCCAAGGATGAATTGTTACCAAATTGTAGTGAGCATCAAATGAAATTTGGTATAGTTGATTAACCGTCATTGTAGCAGACTTTGCTCGCTCAGCATTTAGTTGATTGCAAAATTCAGCCAATTTTGCTGGCACTTTGCTGTAGTTCATATAAGAACGACCTCCGACACCAGCTGTAACATTGAGCAAACGCAACTCACCACGAGCCGATGAAAAGTTGCCCAAAGCAGTGTTATACTCCTTACCAGTGTTCTTCATCACAAGGGCAGATAGCGAAATGAGCATATCTATTGTGATTGGCTTATGTTGTTTCACAAGTTCGATAGCCTTTTCGTATGCAGCTTTCAAATCGAGGTTCATACTCTGCTCCTCGATGCTCTTACCTTTGAGGCTCACTCCATGGTCGAACATTATCTGATTTTCCAATTCGGTGATGGTTGAGCCCTCGATAGCTGTAGAATGGGTAATCAACGAGTAAAGATAGAATTTATCATAGTCTATCTGGTTGTCAATACCCAGTTCTCGATATCTTGTTACAAGTTGTTCTAATTTGTTAGCCATAACATTCATCGTTTATAGTTTCTTCCTACTTTTAGTAGTTTTCTCCCTACTTTTATGCAAATATAATACTTTTCTTCCTACCTTTTGCGGTTTTCGCCCTACTTTTTGGTGGTTTTCTCCCTACTTTAACGAGAAGTTTCACGCTTATTCGGGAAAATGTGATTTATAGAGCCAAAAATGATATGGTAAATGTGAAAATACAGGATAAAAATAAGCGTGATAATGTGAAATATATGCATGTTAATGGCCTGAATTATGTGAAAAGTATTATCTAAATATATGGATTTCTCGAAAGTGCTCTAAAAATCAATAAAATCCTTAAATGCTTTATTTATAGTAATTCATTAAATATGTATTGCCGAAATTTTAACATCGATTTAACAAAAAAGTTTCTCCTTTTTGAATGTTTTTATTGACATTAGCAATCAGACTTAATAATTATTAACATGCTTACAAATTTTCAAACTAACAAAGTGTTTATTGCAAAAGGACTGTCATCTGTTCCTTATTCTTACACGGCGTATTCCCTTGTCACATCTCTTTATAATCGAAATGTGACGTGGGGTAAATTGCCTTATTCTGAATCTCCTTTTCACATTTGGGTGCGTGACTATATGCCTGTGCAAGTAAATAAAGATAAGTTTGTAAGATTTAATTATAATCCAGACTATTTGCGAAATTATCCACAATACAAGCCTGACACCTCGATGATACTTTTCAATCTTGGTATTCAAGTGATTATTTCGGATTTAGTTGTTGACGGCGGAAACATTATCAGCTGCGGAGATAAGGTAATAATGACAGATAAAATATTTTTGGAGAATGCACATATTAACCATACAACGCTTATAGACACTCTTAGCCATTTACTTGAGGCCGAAATAGTGCTGATTCCTTGGGATAAATATGAAGAATATGGACATACTGATGGCATGGTGCGTTACATGGGAAACGGAAATGTGCTTATCAACAATTATTGCGACTTTGACAAATCGTTACAAAAGAAATTATTAGGTGTTCTCGGACGACATTTTTATGTTAATGAACTACACTACGGTACTTTTACGAAGAGAAGTTGGGCTTATCTCAATTTTTTGCATGTAGGTAACCACATTTTCATTCCTATGTTAGGCGAAAGATTTGATGGAGTTGCCTATAACCAAATTGCCGAATCTTTCCCCGAATGCGAGTGTCACCCTGTTATCAATTGTGAAAGCGTAGTCAACGAAGGCGGCGCATTAAATTGTTGCACTTGGAATATGATGAGCGATTCTATCTTGCCAGAAACCAACAATATTACTTTGCCTTAAGACCTGTCCAACAATAGCGATAGTAGTGGTTCGTAGATTCCTTGTCAAGTATCTTTTGAAGGCTATTTATTAAGTCCGCTCTTTTAGAGTCATCTACTTTTTCAAAACACGATTGTAGGTTATAGTCAACTTTCTTTGTAATATCTTTATGACTACCCAAAATATTGTGTCTTTTGTGACTCGCGAATTCTAACTTTTCCATAGATTGGGGCTCTATGATAAGAATAGGGATATCCTGCAACTGATGACTAGCATTAAATGTGCGAAAAAGTTCAGCAACTTTTAGAGGACCATCAAATATAACCTTATCCGATAGCCTTTGGATTTGTCGGATTAAGACACCCCCGAAATATGAATATGAATCTATAGAAAGTATATATTTGTAAGAATAGATTTCAATTCCCTTTTTTTTAATAGGATCTTTGCTTATTTTGATTTCGCTTTTAAAATTCAAGTCAATTCCTCCAAAATCGTTTATATACCAGCATAAGGCTTCGGAATTCCTGGGATGAGTCGTTATATCTTGATGATTTTGATTAAAAAAATAGAACTCAAAATCAAGTATACGATATTCCCCGTCCTTTGCTTTTATGACACAATAGTTTTTAAGATAATCAGCAATAGAATCAAATGCTTCCATTATTTCGCTTTCGGAAGCATTCGCAGAAATGCTCATGAGTGTTCTTAATTCATCAATATTCCTATTCATACAAACTGTTTATGACCTATTTCCCGATGCAAAACCTACCAAATATATTCCCCAATATCTCTTCAGTATTGATCTCGCCTACAATTGAGCCCAAATGATAGAGCGCCTCGCGGATGTCTTGGGCTACCAGATCAGTTGGTATACAGGAAGCAAGACCGTCTTCTACGCGGTCTAGGGCTATTTGGGCGTCCATCAGGGCCTGGTAATGGCGGATGTTGGTTACTAAGGTACCACCCGATGAAGCGTGAGAGGTAAGATCCCCTTGAGACTTAACTAAGATGTCTTTAAGAGCGTCTACATTCAAACCTTTTTTTGCTGAAATTGGCAAAACTGAAATAGGGGCAAGGGTGTGCTCAACACACAAATCTTTTATTCTATCGAGATGAGCATCAACTCCAGATACAGGAATCTCATCTATCTTGTTCAGAAGAATAATCAACTTCTGTCGGGAAGAAATCTTTCCAACCAGATTATGCAAGCTGTCGTCAAAGTTTTCTGGGCGAGAAGCGTCTAAGACAAGGATTACCACTGAGGCTGAGCGGAGTTTCTGGTATGTGCGCTCAATTCCAATGATCTCAATGGTCTCTTTTGTCTCTCGGATGCCGGCTGTGTCAATGAAACGGAAGGTTATACCACCAATATTCATAGTGTCTTCAATTACATCTCTGGTAGTGCCGTGGATATTTGAAACAATTGCCCTTTCTTCCCCAACAAGGGTGTTGAGCAGGGTACTTTTACCGGTATTTGTTGCACCTACAATGGCTACCGGAACACCGTTCTTTATTACATTGCCCAAACTGAAACTCTCTATCAGCTGGGTAATGCGGGCAGAAACTGCACCGAGCAACTGCGTAAGCTGACTGCGGTCTGCAAACTCCACATCTTCCTCGCTAAAATCCAGTTCCAACTCCATGAGTGACACAAGGTTAAGAAGATCGTCCCTCATAACCTTAAGTTCGTTGGAGAAGCCGCCTTTCATCTGCTGCATGGCAATTCTATGGGCAGCCTCGGTCTCTGAAGAGATAAGATCTGCTACCGCTTCTGCCTGCGCCAGGTCAAGCTTTCCGTTCAAGAAAGCCCTTTTTGAGAACTCACCGGGTTCTGCCATCTTCACGCCAAGCTTCAACAGCAGTTTAAGGATCTCCTGAACAATATATTGCGAGCCGTGGCAATAAATCTCGGCACTGTTCTCACCGGTGTAGGAGTGAGGGGCACGGAATGTCACCACAAGACACTCGTCAATCAGACGGTCGCCATCCTTGATTGCTCCAAACTGCATTTTATAGGGTAGGGGAGCCTTCCCTCCAACAGAGGTAAAAATCTTCCCCACAATCTCCGGTGTATCTTCACCACTCAACCTTATAACCGCAATTGCACCCTGACCTTGAGGGGTAGAGAGTGCACATATATTTGTATTCAAGTATTCCATTTTCTTCCCGATAAAAACCTTAATTCAACAATGAAATGAAGGTTAATGTTCATAATTTGCTAAAGTAGCAATAATATAGATTATGTACTATAAAAAAGTGATATAACTACTTTGAGGACCTCATTCGACGGTTGCGAGTTATTCCGCAGGAATGACGAAGCAGAGGAGACTGCGTCGTCCTCAAAGTTGATATATCACTTTTTCAATAAGATATAGTAGGATATACTATTTCTTCAAGAAACAAGTCTTGAGAACAATGCTGCTGCCCTCAATCTTGCAGTCAACGTGCTCTGGGTCATCAGTAAGACGGATGCTCTTAACTTTAGTACCGCGTTTGATAACCATTGATGAGCCTTTCACCTTAAGGTCCTTGATAACTGTAACTGCATCGCCGTCAAAAAGTTCAGCGCCGTTGCTATCTCTTGGAACAGAATCGGTTGCTGCAGCCTCCTCGCCCTCATGGAACTCGTGGGTACAGTCTGGGCAAACATAAAGTGATCCGTCGAAATAAGTAAACTCACTGCCGCATTTAGGGCATTTTGGTGTCTCGTTCATATAATTATTTAAGTTTTAGTGCCACCACATTCTCTACATGGTGGGTGTGTGGGAACATATCTACAGGGCGAACCGCTGTAATCTCATATTTCTCGCTCAAAATAGCCAAATCTCTTGCCTGTGATGCAGGGTTGCAGCTCACATAAACCATACGTTTAGGGGCAGCCTCAAGCAGCACTGCAGCTACATCAGGATGAATACCTGCACGAGGCGGGTCAAGCACTACAATGTCGGGATGACCATTCTCCTCAATGAATTTGCCGGTAAGCATATCTTTCATGTCACCTGCATAGAAGTGGGAATTGGTGATTCCGTTGTTTGCAGCATTAATCTTTGCATCGTCAATTGCCTCCTGAACATACTCAATACCAACAACTTTCTTTGCTTTTCCCGACAGGAACAAGCCGATTGTACCAGTACCGGTATAAAGATCATAAAGCACCTCATCACCCTTCAAATCTGCAAAATCTCTAACAACGCTGTACAGTCTGTAAGCCTGTTTTGAGTTGGTCTGGTAGAACGATTTAGGGCTGATACGGAACTTGATATCCTCCATTGTGTCGTAAATACAATCATCACCGAAATATTTCACACAAGGAAGGTCCCCGATAGAATCATTCTTTTTACCGTTGATTACATAGTGCAAAGAGGTAATCTGTGGGAATTTGGCAATAAGGGCATCGAGTAGGGCAGTCCTTAACTCCGCATCCTCATAAAAGAATACCATAATTAGCATCACATCACCATTAGAAGCAGTGCGTACAATCATATTGCGCAAATAACCAACTTGATCACGCAAATCAAAGAAGCTCAACCCATTCTCAATTGCATACTCTCTAACAAAGTTTCTGATAGCGTTAGAAGGCTCTGCCTGAAGGTGGCAATCCCTGATATCCAATACTTTATCAAAGAAACCACTAATATGGAAACCCAGGCCAAGACGGTCGGTAGGGGTCAAAGCCTCAGGATCCTCGCCGGTTAGCAACCAACGGCGGTTTGAGAATGTAAACTCTAGTTTGTTGCGGTAGTTCTCAATCTCCTCAGAACCCAAAATTGGGGTAATCTCAGGCAACTGCAGATGACCGATTCTGGTAAGCTGGTCTACAACCTGCTGTTGTTTATATTTCAACTGCAAATCATATGGAAGTGCCTGCCATTTACAGCCGCCACAAACGCCATAGTGCTGACAGAACGGCTCAACGCGCAATGGCGAAGGTTTTACCATATTCACAACAACGCCTTCCATATAACCGCTTCTTTTACGGGTAAGTCTCACATCCACAACATCACCAGGAATGCACTGCGGAACAAACAGAACTTTGCCGTCTACACGTGCAAGAGCATTGCCCTCAGCCGCTACAGACTCAATCTCTACATTATAGAGAACTATTTTATCTTTTCTCTTCATTTTCCAATTATAATTTGTGCAAAAGTACTAAATTTGAAGGAATAGAAAAAAGGTGAGCTGCAAATACTCCCGACAGGGAGCTCAATTAGTCGGGAATATAAGCAACACACCTTAAAATATGCTTTATCGGGAATATTTACACCCGTATTTGAGAAATTAATTTTACACCAACGAAATATTTACACAATTTATATTATGTTAAATAGCAAACAGCAAAGGAAACCCCTTCCAGAGAGATTAAGACCGCAGAGTTTGGATGAATACGTTGGACAAGAACATCTTATAGGTCCTGATGCTATCCTCAGAAAAATGATAGAGACCGGCAATATCTCATCATTTATCCTTTGGGGCCCTCCTGGTGTTGGCAAAACTACCCTTGCAAGGATAATTGCATCAAAACTCAACAGACCGTTCTATACACTTTCAGCTATCAGCTCAGGTGTAAAAGATATTAGAGAAGTTATAGAAAAAGCTAAAAGTACAAATCTGTTCAATACTACAGCACCAATTTTATTTATAGACGAGATTCACCGTTTTAGTAAAAGCCAACAAGATGCGCTTCTTGGAGCTGTTGAGGACGGTACGTTCACACTAATTGGTGCTACTACAGAAAATCCATCATTTGAAGTAATTAGCCCATTACTATCAAGATGTCAGGTATACGTGCTCAAGGAAATGAGCGTTGAAAACCTTGATACTCTTCTTCAGCGCGCCCTTACAGAGGATGAATACCTCAAAAAGCAGAAAATCACTGTAAAAGAGAAAGAACTGCTGTTCCGCTACAGCGGCGGAGATGCCCGCAAGTTGCTGAACATCTTGGAGATAATCACATCCAGCTTCCCTCCTTTTGCAGAGATAACCATTGATAATCAGATGGTTCAAGAACGCCTTCAGGAAAATATAGCCCTTTACGACAAGAACGGCGAGCAGCACTATGACATTATATCTGCATTCATAAAGAGCATCCGCGGCTCAGACCCTAACGGTGCTATATATTGGCTGGCAAGGATGATTGCCGGCGGTGAAGACCCTATCTTCATTGCCCGCAGACTTGTAATTTCTGCCTCAGAAGACATAGGATTGGCCAATCCCAACGCCATGCTTCTTGCACAGGCATGTTTGCAGAGCGTACACCAGATAGGCATGCCGGAAGGACGTATTCCGCTTGCAGAATGCACCATTTATCTGGCCACTTCACCAAAGAGCAACAGTGCCTACATGGCAATAAATGAAGCACTTGACACCGTAAGAAAAGAGGGTCCCCTACCCGTTCCGCTCCATCTGCGCAATGCTCCTACCAAGCTTATGGCAGACCTCGGATACGCCAAGGACTACAAATATGCCCACTCCTACGCCGGCAACTTCGTTGACCAGGAGTTTCTTCCCCGTGAACTGTCGGGAACAAAATTCTACGAGCCCGGCCAGAACCCTAAAGAGGCCGAGATGAGGAAAAAGCTTGAGGCAATGTGGAAAAAATACAACTATTAAGGAGAAACAGTAATATCTAAGGTTTATCTCTTTACAAAAGTGAGTTCAAAAGAATAGTTATATCTGCCGAAATAGAAACTTTCACAATGTTTCGGTTCTGCAAAAGAAATCTTGAATCTGGAACTGTATGATGAGTATTGGAATGAAGTTTCCAGTACAACTCCGTCCTTATATACTTCAAGGACCTTGAAATTGAAATCTGGAAAAATCAGTTTTTCAATACCATACTGCTTCCATTCTTCCTTCTTAGGAGAGAACAAAGTGACTCCTTCCTTGAGGTCAACACCCTTCAAGTCGCACTCAAAGCGGTCTTCAAGGTCAATATCCTCACCTGTCACCTCATTCTCAGAGGACGCACATGTCTTTAAGACAAACTTGTAATTATCAAAGCTCATACATGATATATGCTATACAGGCAAATTTAACTTTTTTTATCTATTTTTGCAATAAAGATGCTGATTATCAATTATGGAAAGAGAAGAACTGCTTAAGCTGATTGAAACTAAAAAGATTGTTGGGATTGACCTGTCGGGAGAAAAACTGGAGAAAATAGATTTTACAGGATGTACTCTGGAAAGGGTAAACTTCAAGGGATGCGAAATGGAACATTGCAGATTCAGAAATGCAAAAATTTCCTGGAGCGACTTCAGGTATGTCCAAATCCAGCATGGAACCTTTGAAGGTGCACAAATAGATTTCTGTGATTTTTACCGTGCTTTCATTGATGGTGTTGTAATTTTCAACGGCAGTTCTTTTGCCAACTGCAGTATCAACAAAACATACCTTGGAGATTGCGCTATAATAAGGAAGGAAAATCTGCGTAACAACAGGATACTTCAGCAAAACAAGGAGGAGTACCGCAAATTCCTAGTAGATTGGCACACTTACGGAACTGGAGAAAGGGTTAACGATCTTAATGTAAAATCAGACTGGAACCCTCAGGACGCTATTGATGCCAGATGGGCTGATGCAGAAAATATCTACAAAAATTTCAATGCTCTTTGGTCGGGGAAAGGTTACATTGCAGACGGTAACTGGGCATATGTACAGGGAAAGAGAATGGAGAGATGGCGCATGATGGCACAGTTGAACGACAAATCCATTAATATGTTTAAGAAGGCGTCAAATATATGGCATATTTGCACAAATTTCATGTCGGACATATTCTTTGGATATGGGGAGAGCATGACAAAGATGGTTCTTACCTATATACTTACTGTATTCTTTTTTGCGTGGGCATTCACAGAAAACGTTTCATTGCTTGAATATAGCCAGGCATTTGGAATAAGTCTCAAGAATATGGTTGGAATGGACTCAGATATCCTACAGGATGTCTCACCTCTTGTAGATATGCTGAATGTTATACAAACAACTATAGGAATCCTTCTTACTGGAATATTCGGTTTCATCCTTGGAAACAAGATCAGAAACCAATAAATTATTGGTATACAATATAAAACTCGCAACTCAGGGCAACTTTCCACAAAGAGGTTTGTTAAAGATGAAATGAATCATTTTAAGCAAACATCCAGTAGATATGAAAAAGTTAGTGAACAAAGTAGCCCTCATAACCGGTGCCTCAAACGGCATTGGCAAGGCAACCGCAGAGCGTTTTGTTAAAGAAGGTGCAAAAGTTATCATAGCAGACCACAACATTGAGCGTGCAGAGAAACTGGCATCATCTCTAAGAGATAACCGGTATCATGCACAGGCTATTATGTTTGAGGCTTCAGATTTGAGAAGCGCTTCAAAAGCAGTAGACAAAGCCCTGGAATTTTTTGGGAGCATAGATTGCATTGTAAACAACGTAGGTGGTAGCGACCTGTCAAGAGATTTGGGAACCGGAGAACTTGATATCAAATACTTTGATGAGGTAATGCATACCAATCTGCGCAGCATGATTGCAACTGTTCAGTCTGCACTGCCTTACATGAAAGAGAAGATGGAGGGCACAATTATCAATATAGCTTCTATAGGTGGTATTTTAGGAGATTTGCGCGGCACATTATACGGCATAAGCAAAGCTGGTGTCATCAACCTTACCCGCTATATTGCAACGCAATACGGCAGATTCGGCATCCGTTGCAACGGTGTGGCACCAGGTCTTATCCTCACCCCTGCTGCAATTGAAAATCTCACACCGGAACAAAGAGAAACCTTCAGACAATACAACTCATTGCCTTACTCCGGACAGCCTGAAGACATTGCTGGCATCATCGCATTCCTGGCATCTGATGATGCACGTTATATCAGTGGCCAGACAATTATCGCAGACGGTGGTATGAGCTGCCACAACCCTACAGTAAAGAAACAATGACCATTAGGACAACGTCCCAGTGGGCAAAAATAAAAAAACAGCGCCGGAAACAGCGCTGTTTGTCTTTATATCCTTGTGCCTACTCAAAGTAAAGGGTTCCAAAGTGGTCTGGTCTGTGGAAGTTAGGCTTTTCAATTTCAATTGGATGCCAGCTCAAGTAGTGTTTCTGTGGCATATTGTCGCCGCATTTGTAGAAATTTGCTTTAATCTTGCGTCCCTTGAGTGGCTTAACGTCAGAAAGAGAATAAAGTTTTACAGGAAGGGCAACTGTAAGTTTCCAGGTATAAGGTTCACCACCGTTATCTGCAAAAGTACGTGTACCAAATGCCTCTGATCCAAGAGAAGACTCCCTACGAATTTGAGATAGAACATCATCACCATATCTGGTACGGTCTGTCCTCTGTGCACCGCCTGCAAAAGTTCCCTTACCAATACAGTTAAGTTCAAGATTATAGTACTCTCCACCATCACCTGGAATTGCAAAAAACTCCACACAAGAATCTGTATATGGCTTACTGCCAGCATCCTCTCCAAATTCGGCCTTAATATCATTCTCTTTTACAAGATACTGAATGTATATCTCTTGTGGAGTATATCCAATACGGAATTTTACATCGGGATTATAATCACCATTATATGTAGGCCAATTGGCACATGCAATTGATGAATACTCAATATTCTTAGCATTGAATGCATCCTCTATCTGGGCTGCCGAAGGTTGTTCAACTTCAAAAGCCAATTCTTTTACAACCAGGTTAACATCTTTCATATCTACATCTTTAACGACAGAGCTTTTGCAGGATATAAGGATACCTGCAAAAGCTACTGAAATAATAGTTTTCTTAATTAAGCCGGTAATCATCTGTTACTCGAATTTATATTTTACAAACAGCTCTATTGCCTGATATTCAGCCATTCCAAGCTTATCATACAACACTGCAGTATTATGATTCCTCTCCTCAGCCCTCTGCCAGAACTCACGTTTGTCAGATCCTGGGAACAGCGGCCTGTCTTTCTGTGATTGGTGACGGAAAATAGCCTCCCTCTTTATCTCTACCTCTTCTGGACTTAACGGAACAGCCATTTCAGCCTCTGCAACATCCCACTCCTGCCATGCTCCTCTATACATCCAAACCCTGCAATCCTTAAACCACTCCTCACCTCTCAATTCTTCACATGCCTGAATTATAGCCTGGAAACATACCCTATGGGTACCATGAGGGTCAGAAAGGTCACCTGCAGCGAATATCTGATGAGGTTTAACCTCCTGCAGTAATTTCTTTATAATATCAATATCCTCACGGCTCAAAGGTTTTTTCTTAACGCCGCCAGTCTCATAGAAAGGCATCTCCAAGAAGTGTACTCTCTCTTCAGGAATTCCCAGATATCGGCATGCCGACTTTGCCTCTCCCCTACGGATAGACCCTTTTATCTCCCTCACATCCATAGGATCAGCTTCTCCTGGACGTTTGTGCTTAAGCTCCTCAATCACCTCATTATATCTTTCATTTGCATAATTGTAATCAAAACCGTAAATCTTTGCACTCTCACGTACAAAATCCATATACTTGATTACATCATGATCAAAAACTGCAATGTTTCCTGAAACCTGATATGCTATATGCAATTCATGACCGTGGGTAGACAATCGTGCAACTGTTCCTCCCATAGAAATCACATCATCGTCGGGATGAGGAGAGAATACAATCACCCTCTTAGGGAAAGGATATGCTCTCTCTGGACGGGTAGAATCATCTGCATTAGGCTTTCCTCCTGGCCATCCAGAAATTGTATGCTGCAAATCATTGAAAACCTTAATGTTTATATTGCTCGACGGACCATGCTCAGTAACGAGATCAGACATTCCGTTATCATTATAATCGCGGTCTGTAAGCTTAAGGATAGGTTTGTCCAACTTCTTACAAAGCCAAAATACAGACTTACGTATCAAATAATCTGTCCATTTACATTTACCTGTAAGCCATGGGGTATCTATACGGGTAAGACTTACAGAAGCGGCATCATCAATAATTACATTAACATTATTGTGCTGTTGGAGATATGACGCAGGATTCTGGTCTGTAATGCTTCCCTCTACAAGTTTCTTAATTGAACCAGCCTTACCCTCTCCCCATGCCATATAGTAAATTTTAGCAGCATCCATAATTGTTCCAATACCCATTGTAATGGCATGATACGGAACATACTCCACACCAAAGAAATCACTTGCTGCAGCAACCCTTGTTGTATAGTTCATGGTAATAAGCCTTGTACGGGAATTGTACGGAGATCCCGGCTCATTGCTACCCATACTGGTAGTTATCAATATATCTATTCCTCCCGACAGTTTTATCTTGCTCTCAAACTCAGAGCAATAGGCAGCAACATCATCCATTTTGCCACTCTGAAGACAATAAATATTCTCTGATGGAATATCCGTCAGGTCAAAAATATATTCTTTAAGGAATCTGTAATGAGTCTGTAATTCATCCTTGTCCAACGGATAATACTCATCCATTGAGTAGATTTCAATATCTTTAAAGCTCAATCTGCCACTCTCATATGCCTTAACAAGAGCTTCATAGACAGGAATGCATCCAGAAGATGCACCAAGGGCAAGTACACATTTTTTACCTTCGTTTTTCTTTTTATTTGTTGTGATGACAACATCATCTACAATCATCTTGGCAGCGTCTTCCTGTCTTTTAAAAATACTTACAGGGACTTTTTCATAACGCCTAGAAAAATCAGACAGACTCATAGTAACACGTGTTAAATATTTTAAATATAACCCTCTATGTGGCGTTTGGTTCAGCAAGAGGGGCAAGTCCGGTTACTTCATGCGTAATTTTCTCATCTTCAACCACGCGAGAACCAGTAAACAAGAAAAAATTATCATTTCAATACTCCTTGAGTAACATTAAATACATTTATCCTTTTAACATATCGCCTAGCATACAAATTTAATAAAAAAATAACTTAATAAATATCTACAAACCCATAATTTGTTAGAGAATATCTATTTTAAACCAAAAAGGCCTTCAAAACTCCCACTCTGGACTAAATCCACCATGGAAGATTCTGAAGGCCTTTTCAGTTATGTAAAAATACTACGCTTCTACTATTGTACACCAACCATGAGTATCCTCTATCTCTCCATATTGGATACCTGTAAGTGTCTCATAAAGCTCACGGCTCTTAGGTCCACACTCGTCGCTGTATGAATATGAAGCGGTAACGTTTTCTGCAGCAAGAGCTGTTTTATCCTCAATAAGTTTTACCGGAGTAATTACTACCGCTGTTCCACATTGGCCAACCTCTTCAAAAGTAGGCAGCTCCTCTACAGGAATATTGCGTCTTTCAACCTCCATACCCAAATCCTCGGCAACTTGCCTTAATGATTTGTTGGTAATTGATGGAAGTACAGTTTTAGCTTCTGGAGTTATGTATTTATTCCCTTTAATACCAAAGAAGTTTGCAGATGAGAACTCATCAATCATTTTTGTCTCAGGGTTTAGGAACAATACATCTTTATAGCCTTGTTTTACAGCAACACCCGTTGCATACATTGCACATGCATAGTTACCTCCAACTTTAAACGAACCACTACCATTAGGAGCAGCACGGTCGTAATCCCTGGCGATTACGGTTTTGATAGGATCAAGCACTTTACCTGCATACGAACCTACAGGAAGTGTAATAACCATAAACAAGATACCATCCTGCTGAGGTACAAGGTTGATTGAAGGGATAGTAGTAATCAGAATTGGACGAATGTACAATGATGCCCTAAGCTCATAAGGAGGAAGAAAATCAATATTCTCCTGAACTGCCTGTACACACATCTTTTTAAACAACTCTTCATCGGGACAAGGAATCCCCAAGAAACCTGCAGAACTCTGCATTCTCTTTGCGTTCTCATCCATTCTAAAGATTCTCACTTTATCGTCAGCTCCTCTAAAAGCTTTAAGTCCCTCAAAGCACGACATACCATAGTGCAATGACGGTGAAAACACTGTAAGATTTAATGTATCTGCACTCTGACTCTCAATTGGACCCCATTTACCGTCTTTATACAAACATGTAAGAACAGTATTTGTTTTTGAATATGAGAATGACAATTTTGTCCAGTCTATATTTTTCATAGTTAATTGTATTATTCGTTAAACAAAAAATTCAAAAAGGATAGGCTTGTCGTTCAAGTATTCATACTCAAAGCCATTCTCTTTCATTTTCTGCTCCAAAGTAAGATTGCGGATCTTATTGTATGCCCCTCTTATTTTATAGGAACGTACTACCTGCAGATCCTCGTACTAATTGTTCTCAGGACGCAATGACCTTACGGTTGCACCAGCCTGCCACATCTCACTCTCTCTCAACTCTTTAAGTTCAGCCTCAAGTTTTACTCTGTAATCAGGTTTGCTGTTTGAGTCAATAGAGATCTGAGCCTCATTACCGCATTTCACCTCATTGTACAACTCGTTGAATACAGGTTTTGTAGCATCACGGAATTTTTTCCACCAGTCTAGAGCACCTCTCTGAGCAGTTGTTGAACAGTTTGCATACATCCAGTCCATACCATTTTCTGCAATTAGAGGCATAAGGCTCTGCGAAAGTTCCTCTACGGTCTCGTTGAATGCCTCTGATGGAGTATGTCCGTTCTCTCTCAATGTCTCATACTGAGCTGCAAACAAACCCTGAATAGCACCCATCAAAGAACCACGCTCACCTGTAAGATCTGAGTAAACCTCACGTTTGAAAGTAGTCTCAAACAAATAACCGCTACCAATTCCAACTCCCAGTGCAATTACTCTGTCATAAGCCTTACCAGTAGCATCCTGATAAATAGCATATGAAGAGTTCAAGCCTCTACCCTCAAGGAATAGACGTCTTAATGAAGTACCTGAGCCTTTAGGTGCAACAAGAATAACATCAACATCTGCAGGAGGGACAATGCCTGTACGGTCATTATAAGTAATTCCAAAACCATGTGAGAAATATAGTGCCTTACCAGGAGTAAGGTGTTTTTTCACAGTTGGCCAAACTGCAATCTGACCAGCATCTGAAAGAAGATACTCAATAATCGTAGCCTTCTCACAAGCCTCCTCAATATCAAACAAAGTCTCACCAGGTACCCATCCGTCAGCTACTGCCTTGTCCCAAGTTTTTGAGTTCTTTCTCTGTCCTACAATCACTTTAATACCATTATCTTTAAGGTTCAATGCCTGTCCAGGACCCTGAACACCATAACCAATAATTGCTACTGTCTCATTAGCCAATACTTCCTGTGCTTTCTCCAACGGAAACTCTGCGCGGGTAACAACCTGCTCCTCAACGCCACCAAAATTCAATTTTGCCATTTTAATATATTTTATAATGTATAATATGCTCTTTTAATTTCAACTATATTGCTTATCTGATTTACAATTCTCTCTATAACATCCTTACGTTCACTGTAACATGTAATCTTATATGCTCCATGCTCAGGCGATGTTCTGTTATATTCAAAAGTTTCAACCTGAATTCTCTTCTGCAGATACAAAGTAGCTATTCTGTTCATTACATCAAGCCTGTCCTTACCCTCTGCCAATACTGTATATCTTTCCATAATCTATTCAAAAATAATATCATCAAGTGTTTTACCTGCAGGAATCATCGGGAATACATTCTCCTGCTCTATCATTGCTGCCTCAAGGAAGTAAGGTCCATTGTGGTTCATCATCTCCTCTACAGCCACCGAAAGTTCCTCTCTGTTCTCAATTCTAGCATATTTGATTCCATAAGAGGCTGCTAACATTCCAAAATCAGGATTAGCAAGATGTGTAAATGAATATCTTCTGTCAAAGAAGAGCTCCTGCCACTGTCTTACCATACCCAAATATGAATTATTTAAAAGAACTATCTTAACCGGAACCTTACTCTGAAGAATAGTACCCAACTCCTGAATATTCATCTGAAGACCACCATCGCCGGTAAACAGCACAACATCCAGATCTGGGTTACCTACCTTTGCTCCAATTGCTGCAGGAAGGCCAAATCCCATTGTTCCAAGACCTCCTGAGGTTACCCAACATCTGTATCCGTCAAGTTTTGCATACCTTGCAGCAAACATCTGGTTCTGACCCACATCTGTAACCACCACCTTTTTCTTTTTACCGGCTTTCGTAACTGTATCAACCACCTGGGCCATTGTCAAAGAACTTGAATTAAGCTGAGGATTCTTTACATTTTGCTGTTCCTGAACTTTCTTCACATCATAGAGAGCATACCATTCGTCCCTTTCTTTATACTTCAATCTATTGCTCAATTCTTCAAGAAATACTCTTGCATCACATTCAATAGCCAAATGAGCTTTCACATTCTTGTCAAATTCAGAAGCATCAATATCTACATGAATAATCTTTGCTTTAGGGGCATAACCTTTAACCTCACCTGTCACCCTATCAGAGAACCTCATTCCTATTGCCAAAATCACATCAGCATTCTGGGTCATAACATTAGGGGCGACATTTCCATGCATTCCCACCATCCCCACATAATTTTCATCACTCTGTTCAATGGCTCCCATTCCCAGTAAGGTTACTGCAACAGGTATATTGGCCTTATCCGCACACTCCTTAAGCACCTTGTTTCCTCCCGACAGGATAACTCCATGTCCTGCAATAATAAGAGGCCTTTCAGCATTGTTAAGGTCATTTGCCGCCTCCTCAATCTTTTCACTCAAAGATGATTCAACTTCTACGCCATCATGTTCCAGCAACTTTATTGCTTCCTCTTTATTATAGTTATAATCCATCATTTCCACCTGGGCATTTCTGGTAAGGCTTATCAGAACCGGTCCTGGTCTGCCGCTCTGAGCAATATGAAATGCCTGAGCCATTACTGTTGGTATCTCGGCTGCTTTAGATATCTGATAACTCCATTTTGTAATTGGAATGGTTATTCCAATCATATCTGCCTCCTGAAAGAAATTTGTACCCAACTTATCAGCATTAACCTGAGCAGTAATACAAACCAGCGGAGTTGAATCCATCATGGCATCTGCAATACCAGTCACAAAATTTGTTGCACCGGGACCTGCAGTAGCCATACAAACACCAACTTTTCCAGTACTCCTTGCATACCCCTCTGCTGCATGCACAGCCCCTTGCTCATGTCTCACAAGAATATGGTTCAACCTGTCTGTATAATCGTACAATCTGTCATAAACCGGCATTATCGTTCCTCCGGGATATCCAAAGATTGTATCAATTCCCTCATCCAAAAATGTATTCATAAGAGCTTCAGCTCCTGTCATCCTTCTTGTCTCCATCATTCACTCAATTACTCTATAACTCTAACTCCTCCAATATCTGCACTGCCGGCAAAGGCAGCATATGCTTTCAAAGCCTTACTCACAACTCTATCTCTGTTCTTTGGTTTGTAACCTGTTCCTCCATACCCTTCAAGTTTCTCTTTTCTTGTCTGTAACTCGTCGGGAGCAAAATCTACATCAATTGTCCTCTGAGGAATATTTATCACTATTTTGTCACCATCTTCCAAATAAGCTATAGGACCTTTATTTGCCGCCTCTGGTGATACATGTCCTATTGAAAGCCCGCTTGTTCCCCCTGAAAATCTTCCATCTGTAATAAGGGCACAATCCTTATCTAATTTCATACTTTTAAGAAACGAAGTAGGATATAGCATCTCCTGCATTCCAGGACCACCTTTAGGTCCCTCATATCTTATCACCACCACGTTGCCTTTCTTTACCTTACCCCCTAAAATTCCATTCACTGCATCCTCCTGGCTCTCAAAAACCACTGCTGTTCCCTCAAACTTAAGAATATTCTCAGCTACACCTGCAGTCTTTACTATACATCCGTTTGGAGCAATATTTCCATACAACACTGCCAAACCTCCATCTTTGGAATAAGGATGTTCCAAATCTCTGATACACCCTTTAGCCCTATCTGTATCAAGTTCCTTATACACACTCTCATTCTCTCCCAATTTTACAGTACGGATTCCACATGGAGCAGATTTATATAGCTCAGTTTTAATATCAGCCAATGCGTCTTTCAAAGTTGAGTAGTCTACTCTGCCAACATCCTCCTTTAACAGACCTCCTTTAGCCAACTCCCTCATAATTCCCATTACACCACCAGCTCTATTTACATCCTGAATATGATATGAACTGTTAGGAGCAACCTTGCACAATACTGGAATTTCTCTTGAAAGCCTGTCTATATCTTTCATTGTAAAATCCACTCCGGCTTCATGAGCAATTGCAAGAAGGTGTAATACTGTATTTGTAGAACCACCCATTGCAATATCTAACTTCATTGCATTCTCAAAAGCATCTTTTGTAGCAATTGAACGTGGAAGAACTGCTGTATTGTTATTGAAATAGTAATCATTTGCAAGATCAACTATCAATTTGGCACCTTTAAGGAAGAGTTCCTTTCTATTAGAATGTGTAGCCAACACAGTTCCATTACCAACTTGAGCCAATCCTAACGCCTCTGTAAGACAGTTCATGGAATTAGCAGTAAACATACCAGAACAGCAACCACAAGTTGGACATCCTAACTCCTCATACTGCAGTAATTGAGAATCTGTAATATCCGGATCTGCTCCTTTTACCATGATATCTACAAGATCGCAATCCTTACCTGAAACATTACCGGCCTCCATTGGACCTCCTGAAACAAATACTGCAGGAATATTCAATCTCATGGCAGCCATAAGCATACCTGGAGTAATCTTGTCACAGTTTGATATACAGATCATTGCATCTGCACAATGGGCATTGCACATATACTCTACACTGTCTGCAATCACCTCTCTTGAAGGTAATGAATACAACATACCGTTATGTCCCATTGCAATACCATCATCTATAGCTATTGTATTGAACTCCGCAGCAAAGCAACCTGCTTTTTCTATCTCATTTTTAACTATTTGACCTATTTCATGAAGATGTACATGACCTGGAACAAACTGTGTAAAAGAATTTACAACTGCAATTACAGGTTTTCCCATCTGCTCTTTAACCATACCATTGGCTCTCCATAGTGCCCTTGCACCTGCCATGGTTCTTCCATTTAATGTTTTATTGCTTCTGAGCTCCATTTTGCTTACAATTTATAACCAAATAAAAAAACCTGCTTAACGGTCAAATCCATTAAGCAGGTTTTTAATTATTACTTAAAGGATTTTACAGCATTATGGAATAATAATGGCACAAAGCATAATAATAGAAATAATAGAGTGCAAAATGCTCTCCATCACGCTAATTCGCCCTATCATAATGCCGTTATGCAATTTGTTATTCATAAAAGTGTAAAATCTGTGGTTTCAATTACAACGAAACAAAGCTATAAAACTTTTTAATACGTTGTACTCCTAAATTCAAAAAAAATTAAAAAAAGTTACAATTTGTTACATACTGCGGATAAAGATGGTCCAAAGTTCAGCTTTAAGGTCCTCCCATGTCTTTGCAGTAGTTGATGCCCACTTCTGAGTGTATTTATTCAAAACATCAGCAGCCTCATCTTTTTTACCAGCTTTAACAAGCTCTGCAACCTCTTTCTCAACTACAGGATTCTCCTGCATCATCTGTTTCTCAAAATAGGCTACCTTAGGCTCCAAAAGGCCTCTTGTCTTATGCCAGTCAATTGTAGAGATTCTGTTGGTCTCCCTGAAAGACCAGATGGCAGCATCTGTACGGTATCTGTGCTGACCGCAAACATCAAACTCCAAAGGAAGCTGTGTAGAACCTGCATAAATAGGGATTCTAGGACTCTGGGCAGGATTGTCAAATGAGAAGTAAGCTACACCGCCAACCTCATCAGGCAACCAGTCTCTACATTGCATAATATGTGAATATGAGCACTGGATAACTGCAATTGTTCTGGTTTTCTCAGTAACGCCAGGTTTGATTGTATTCAAAAGAGTTCTCATATCACCTGTCATGAATGTAGATACAGGGCAAGCAATCTCCTTGTAATACTCGGTCTCCCCTTTCTCATTCTTTCTCTTTCTCTCAACCTCTACATAAAAATCCTTAACCTGGTCAAACTCAGTACCCTCATAAGTCTCTCTATAGAAAGCAAACATCTGCTCAGGAGAAACTTTCTTGTCCGGTTTAACCGAGAAAGGAAGTTCATCTGCATCATATTTGAGGTTCAATGATGGAGCAAGTGTGCTCAAAATGAAATACTCTCTTACCGAGAAAGGTTTTGCACCGTCATGCGCAACTTTCCAGAACACATAGTCCCCCTCTCCATTCCATAGGCCAATAGCCTTAGAACGCTCTCTAAGGTCTTTTGAATACATATAATTGTCTGTATCCTCAAAATCAATCTTTCCAATTCTTGGAATATTTGCAGAAACACCTACATGATCATCGGGAATACGTACAGCAGCCCAAAGAGCTCCTGCTTTGTCAACCTGTGCTTTCTTAGATTTCTTTGCTTTAGGATCTGCAGGCAATGTACCATTACCATAAATCTCAAAATGCCAAACCTCATTTTTATCTGCAACTGTCAGACACTCACCACCGTCTGCATATCCGTACTCCTCCGCAAGGGCACCCATAAGTGCAATAGCCTCACGTGCAGTAGAACATCTCTCAAGAGCAACTCTCTCAAGCTCCTCAATCATAAACAGACCATCTTTTCTCTTCAATTCCTTTCTACCCACTGTAGTAGTCTCGCCTATTGCCAACTGTTTCTCATTCATACAAGGATAAGCAACATTAAGGAATCTGTATGTAGGGGTTGTAGGGGCAGTAATATACCCTTTAACCTCAAGATTTCTCAAATCATCGTGCTCCTCAGTATGAAGCATTCCCCAATAGATAGGCTGCTTGCCATCTGTATAGGTCTTGCTCTCCTCCATTGTAAGCCATGTACGATAGTTTGAATCACATGAATGAGCTGTCATAACAGATCCGTCTGTACTTGCTTTCTTACCAACCATAATAGAGGTACAACTCTCGGCATAATTCTCATCATCGGGATGCCATCCGCGGTTCTGTGCAACTGCCACTGTTGTAAACAAAAGGCAGATTGCTGCTACAAATAGTCTTCTAAATTTCATAATGTATAGTTTTTGTGTACTTATTACTAAAGCGTGATTAACAAAGATACATAAATTATTTAATATGTAATCTGAGCATAAAATTCCAATAAAAAATAACTAAATTTGGAGATTGACTAAATTCCATTCAAAATGAACATACGTAAAAATTTACATACTGTCTTTAAAGTTATAATACTCACAGTGTTTTCATTGACTTTCACCACGTTGCAAGCCCAAGAGAGTTCAAAAAACATATACGTAATAAAATTGCATAAGGA
Source organism: Candidatus Egerieisoma sp. (assembly GCA_045613465.1). Lineage (GTDB taxonomy): Bacteria > Bacteroidota > Bacteroidia > Bacteroidales > UBA932 > Egerieousia. Next base: position 10,597 of record JAZLBB010000004.1, on the reverse strand, counting down.
GATTGACAAATCCTCTGCCAAGATGTTCACAGATGCCTTAAATGAGGCAGCATCCGCAAATGCAGACTACTGCATCCTTAACCTGAACACATACGGAGGAGCATTGGATGCAGCAGACAGCATCCGTAGTGCAATAATCCAGTCTCCAATACCTGTAATTTCATTCATAAACATACAGGCAGCATCTGCAGGGGCACTCATTTCCATTGCATGTGACTCTATCTATATGCGCAACGGAAGTTCTATTGGAGCAGCAACAGTTGTAGATCAGAACGGCAATGTTCTTCCCGACAAGTATCAGTCATTCATGCGTGCCATGATGCGTTCTACAGCAGAGAGTCATGGAAAACAAGCTGTCATAAATGGCAACGACACCACATGGATATGGCATAGGGATCCAGAAATTGCACAAGCAATGGTAAGTGCAGACAGCGTATTGAGCTTTACACCAAGTGAGGCCATATCAAACAACTATTGCGAAGGAATGGCAGAAAGTATCGATGAGATTGCAAAAATTCTCTCAGGAGAATCTTCAACCTATACAATCACAGAGCACAAAATTTCATCTATAAACAGAATAATTTACTTCTTCCTAAACCCATTCATACAAGGTTTGCTGCTAATGCTGATTATGGGTGGTATCTATTTTGAATTCCAGAGTCCAGGCATTGGTTTTCCACTTGTAGCAGCCATAATTGGCGTAGTACTCTATTTTGTACCTTTATATTTGAACGGACTTGTACAAAACTGGGAGATAATATTCTTCTTTGTAGGTATACTTTTGCTGGTGATGGAGGTATTTGTCATACCGGGTTTTGGCGTTACAGGAATATGTGGAATAATACTAATTGTAATCACATTGGCATTTGCCATGATTGACAATCAGATTGTTTTTGAAGGGGGAGATTTCAATTTTACACCTCTTGTTAAACCTTTTGCCATAGTGCTTGTTTCTGCAACATCAATGCTTTTCATTTCCATATATCTGATGAACAAGCTGTTCCCCACAAAAGCATTCTCTCACATTGCACTTAAAACTAATTTATCGTCGGGAGGAAAAGAAGGATTTGTGGGGGTAGATAAGGAAAATTTAAATGAATTTATAGGAAAAGAAGGTGTTGTTACTGCAGACTTAAAGCCTCAGGGGACAATAGAAGTGGAGGGCCGCAGACATCAGGCCCAGCTCATTGCCGGATATGCACAAAAGGGTGAAATTGTAAAAATTTTACGTCACGAGGGAGGCAGATTGTATTGCAAAAAATAGAATTATTAAGTAATTTTGTCCGATTTTGTTAAACCCATACAATATAATATAGATGCAGTCAATTAAAAAAGCAAAGTTAGTGTTGGAAAACGGCCTTGAATTTCAAGGATTTTCCTTTGGTTACGAGCAACCTGCATGTGGAGAGGTTGTTTTCAGTACCGCAATGGTTGGGTATCCGGAGAGTCTTACAGACCCTTCATATTCAGGTCAGATATTGTGCGTTACTTATCCTATTATCGGTAACTACGGTGTCCCTCAAGATGAGTTGGTAAATGGTATTTCAAAATATTTCGAGTCAGATAAAATCCAGGTTAAAGCATTGGTAATATCTGACTATTCTTTTAATTATAGCCACTGGAATGCAGCCAAAAGTTTGGATACTTGGCTTAAAGAGCACAAAGTACCAGGAATTTTTGGAATTGACACCAGAGAACTTACCAAAATTATCAGAGACAACGGCACTTTGATGGGCAAGATTGTCCAGGATGATTGTACTGCAGAGCTTTCATGCGTAAACCCTAATGTTGTAAACCAGGTTGATGAAGTAAGCTGTAAAGAGGTAATCAGATATAATGAGGGTAAAGGTAAAAAGGTTGTTCTTTTGGACTGCGGAGTTAAAAACAGCATTCTAAGGACACTTGCAAACAAGGAAGTTGAGGTAATCAGAGTTCCATGGAATTATAATTTCAATGAAATGGAGTATGATGGCCTTATCCTTTCAAATGGTCCAGGCAATCCTGATTTCTGCAATGAAGCTGTAGAGAACATTAAAGTTGCAATGGAACAGGAAAAACCTATTTTCGGTATCTGTATGGGTAACCAACTGCTTGGTAAGGCTGCTGGTGCAAATACCGTAAAACTAAAATTCGGTCACAGATCTCAGAACCAGCCAGTAAGAAGAACAGGTACAACTACCTGCTACATCACAACACAAAATCATGGTTATGCACTTGACACTACCACATTAGGTTCCGACTGGGAGCCAATGTTTGAGAACCTTAACGATGGCAGCAACGAGGGTATCAGACACAAGAGCAAGCCATTCTTCTCTATCCAGTTCCAGCCAGACGGTGTAGAGTTCCTATTTGACGAATTCATTAAAATGTTGTAATATACAATGGAGAAAATTAGCAAAGTACTACTTTTAGGTTCCGGAGCACTTAAAATTGGTGAGGCCGGAGAGTTTGATTATTCCGGTTCACAGGCTATCAAAGCCATGAAGGACGAGGGAATAGAGACAATCCTTATCAATCCTAATATTGCAACAGTACAGACATCTGAGGGTGTTGCAGATAAAATATATTACCTTCCTGTTACCCCATACTTTGTAGAGCAGGTTATCAAAAAAGAGAAACCACAGGGTATCCTTTTGGCATTTGGTGGCCAGACTGCACTTAACTGTGGTGTTGAGCTTTACAGAACAGGAATTCTTGAGAAATATAATCTTCAGGTTCTTGGTACACCTGTACAAGCTATCATGGATACTGAAGACCGCGAGCTTTTCAACAAAAAATTGGATGAGATTGATGTTAAAACAATCAAAAGCCACGCTGTTGAGAACCTTGAGGATGCAGTTGCTGCAGCAAAAGAGCTTGGCTATCCTGTAATTATCCGCGCTGCATATGCACTTGGAGGTTTGGGTTCAGGATTCTGCAACAACGAGGAAGAGCTTGTAAAACTTGCTGAGAAATCATTCACTTTCTCTCCACAGGTATTGGTTGAGAAATCATTGAAAGGATGGAAAGAGATTGAGTTTGAGGTTGTAAGAGACAAATATGACAACTGTATCACAGTTTGTAACATGGAGAACTTCGACCCACTTGGAATCCACACCGGTGAGAGTATCGTAGTTGCCCCTTGTCAGACACTAACAAATTCAGAGCTACACAAGCTAAGAGATATTGCAATTAGAATTGTAAGACATATTGGTATTGTTGGTGAGTGTAACGTTCAGTATGCTTTTGATACTGAAAGTGAGGACTACAGAGTAATTGAGATCAACGCCCGTTTGAGCCGTTCATCAGCTCTTGCTTCAAAAGCTACAGGTTATCCTCTTGCTTTTGTTGCTGCAAAAATCGGTTTGGGTTACGGCTTGTTTGAACTTAAAAACTCAGCTACAGGCACTACTCCTGCATTTATGGAGCCTTCTTGCGATTATATCGTATGTAAAATGCCTCGTTGGGACTTGTCTAAATTCCAGGGCGTTAGCCGCGAGATTGGTTCTTCAATGAAGAGTGTTGGTGAGATCATGTCTATCGGACGTACTTTTGAGGAGGTTATCCAGAAAGGTATCCGTATGATTGGCCAGGGTGCACACGGTTTTGTTGCAAACAAGGAGATTGTTGTAAAAGATATTGAGAAGGCGCTTAATCAGCCTACCGACAACCGTATCTTCGTTATCTCAAAAGCTTTCAACGCAGGTTACACTGTAGACCAGATTCATGATCTTACTAAGATTGACAGATGGTTCCTTGATAAACTTTACAATATCATCATCACCGGCAAGGAGCTGATGGCATTGAACAGCACTGAGGAGCTTGGCTACGATCTTCTTAAGAAAGCAAAACGTCAGGGATTCTCTGATTTCCAGATTGCAAGACTTGTTCTTAAAGAGCTTAATGCACAGGATTCAGACGCATCTCTATTGGAGATAAGAAAATACAGAAAATCATTGGGTATCCTTCCTGTTGTAAAACAGATTGACACCCTTGCAGGTGAGTATCCTGCAAAGATCAACTACCTATATTTGTCATACAGCGGAGACAAACATGACATTGAGTTTGCTAATGACAAGAAATCAATCATTGTACTTGGTTCAGGTGCTTACAGAATCGGTAGTTCAGTAGAGTTTGACTGGTGTAGTGTAAATGCCCTTACAACAATCCAGAAATGTGGTTGGAGAGGTGTTATGATCAATTACAACCCTGAGACTGTATCTACAGACTACGATATGTGCGACAGATTGTACTTTGATGAGCTTACATTTGAGCGCGTATTGGATATTCACGACCTTGAGAACCCTCACGGTACTGTGGTATCTGTAGGCGGCCAGATTCCTAACAACCTTGCACTTAAACTTGATGCCAACGGTGTAAACATTCTTGGTACTCAGGCAAAATATATCGACAACGCAGAGGACAGACACAAATTCTCATCAATGTTGGATGAGTTGGAGATTGACCAGCCAAAATGGAAAGAGCTTTCAACTATGTCTGACGTTTACGAGTTTGTAGACAAAGTGGGATTCCCTGTATTGGTAAGACCTTCATACGTTCTTTCAGGTGCTGCTATGAACGTTTGTTCAAACAAAGTTGAGTTGGAGCAATTCCTTAACCTTGCAGCAAACGTTTCTAAGAAACACCCTGTTGTAGTAAGTGAGTTTATCCAGAACGCTAAAGAGATTGAGTTTGATGCAGTGGCAGACAAAGGTGAGGTTATTGCATACGCTATCTCAGAGCACATTGAGTTTGCAGGTGTACACTCAGGAGATGCAACAATCCAGTTCCCTCCTCAGAAACTTTATATTGAGACTGCACGCAGAATCAAGAAGATTGCCCGCAAAATTGCTCAGGCTCTACAGATTACTGGTCCTTTCAACATCCAGTTCCTCGCTAAAGATAATGCAATCAAAGTTATTGAGTGTAACCTTAGAGCTTCAAGAAGCTTCCCATTTGTTTCTAAAGTTCTTAAGATCAACTTCATTGAGTTGGCAGCAAAGGCAATGATCGGTGAGCCATATGAGATTCCAAACAAGAGTGCATTTGATTTGGATTATGTAGGCATCAAAGCTTCTCAGTTCTCATTTGCACGTCTGCTTAAAGCTGACCCTGTTTTGGGCGTTGATATGGCATCTACTGGTGAGGTAGGTTGTTTGGGTGACGATACTAATGAGGCAATCCTTAAATCAATGCTTTCAGTTGGTTACAAGATCCCTCAGAAAAACATCCTTCTTTCTACAGGTGATGCAAAACAGAAAGCTGAGCTTCTTGACGCAGCCAAAACTCTTGCTGATAAAGGCTACAATCTTTATGCAACAGGCGGTTCTTGGAAATATCTTGTTGAGAACAATATCCCTGCAACCAGAGTATATTGGCCAACAGAGCCTTCTATGGAGCCTCAGGCAATGGATATGCTTACAAACAAACAAATTGACATGGTTGTAAACATACCTAAGAACCTTACAAAAGAGGAGTTGGAGAACGGTTACAAAGTAAGACGTGCAGCAGTGGACTTTAATATTCCACTTATTACCAATGCTCGCCTTGCAAGTGCATTCATCAATGCATTCTGTAATGTTCCTCTAGAGAAGATCCAGATCAAGAGCTGGGACGAGTACAGATAATATTTTAACTCAATAAAGGAACTCGGGTATAATATGCCCGAGTTTTGTTTTTAATGCCGGTTAAATCCCTGAACCGTGCTACCCCCCTGGCCGCAGGGGGAGGGGCCCGCACGAAGTGTGGGAGGGGTTGTTCAGGGATTTAATGGAGGCTTAAAAATATAAAATGACAATTTATGATAGATATTATATTATTGATTGCAGGATTGGCATTAATCCTTGTAGGAGCAAATTACTTGGTAGACGGCGCCAGCCACGTAGCAAAAAGACTTGGTATGTCTGATTTCATCATTGGAATGACCATTGTTGGAATTGGAACATCAACCCCTGAGATGGTTGTGAGCTTTGCCTCAGCAATCAAAGGGAATGCAGACATTGCTGTAGGAAACGTATTGGGATCAAACATCTTCAATACCCTTATGATTCTGGGAATCACCGCCCTCTTCTCTCCTATTGCCCTTACTTCAAATAATATAAAGAAAGATATTCCGTTCTCTCTTCTTGCCGCTTTTGTCCTTTGTATTATGGGATGCGGCACATGGCTTGATGGAACAGCTGTAAATTCCATCACAAGAGTAAACGGCCTTATGCTATTGAGCCTATTTGGTGTGTTCATGGCATATACAATCTTCTCCGGAAGTTCACAGGCAGCCCTTACTGACGGTGGTGCATCACAGGAGGAATTGTCGGGAAGCAAAAAACTCCCTTCTTCATGGGTTTCTGTTGCAATGATACTTGGAGGCCTTTGCGGACTTGTATTCGGTGGAGATATGTTTGTGAATGCTGCATCTGCAATTGCCCGTAGTTTGGGTGTTTCTGATGCTGTTATCGCCGTAACAATTGTGGCTGGCGGAACTTCTATGCCAGAGCTTGCATCTTGTGTAGTTGCAGCCTTAAAGAAAAACACAGACCAGGCGCTAGGTAATGTAATTGGATCAAATGTGAGCAATATATTCCTAATCCTTGGAGGAAGCGCCACAATTCACCCTCTGGTTATGAATGGGGTAAAACCGCTCAATCTTATAATTCTTATGGTTTCAGCTGTGCTGGTATTTCTTTTTGCCTTTACATTCAAAAAGAAATCAATTGACAGGATTGAGGGGGCAATGTTAGTTTGTATATACATTGCATTTGTAATCCTAACATTGCAAAGCCTATAAAGTAACGTCGTCTTTTTGTACAATTAACTGAAAATCAAACCACAATTTATACAACTATGAAACTTTTCAAACTATTTCTTGCAGCAGCAGTTTCTGCAGTTATGATGCAGGCTTGCTCAACAAGTCCATCGGCAGAGCAGAAGACTGATGAGGCTATTAAAGGTGTTATGGAAGAATTCCAGGCAGTAGGTATTTCTGCTGCAGTGGTAAAGAACGGAGAGATTGTGTACAACAAGGCTTTCGGTTACAAGAACGTTGAGACTCAGGCACCTCTTACTACAGATGACTTCATGAGAATTGCTTCTATCTCAAAATCCTTCACAGCTACTTCAATCATGCAGCTTGTAGACAAAGGTATTGTATCTTTGGATGCAGATGTAAGCGACCTTATTGGATTTAAAATTAGAAACCCTCATCATCCAGAGATTCCCATTACCCTAAAAATGGTACTTTCTCACACTGCCAGCATTAAGGATAAAGAGGATTACTTTACTCTAGACCACCTAAATCCTGCAATCTACGGTGATTGTGTGGAATCTTATTTTGAGTACAAGCCCGGCGAGGGTTATAACTACTCAAATATGGGTCTTAACCTTGCAGGTGCAATCCTAGAAAAACTGTCGGGAGTAAGATTTGATGATTATGTTAGAGAGAATGTTATCTGGAAACTTGGTTTATATGGTGGCCATAACAACGACTCGCTTGACATGAGCAAATGTGCTCTTATCTACAAGAAAGAGGATGGAAAATGGGTTGCTTCTGAGGGTGCGTACAGAAGCAGATCTGAGGATATGCCTTCATATGTAATGGGTTATTCTGCGCCTATCTTCTCTCCTACCGGCGGAGTTAAAATCTCAGCACAAGACCTTGCTAAATATATGATGATGCACATGAACTATGGTGAGTACAATGGTGTACGCATCATTTCTCAGGAGAGTGCAAAAGCTATGCAGACCCCAGTAAGAGTTAAAGATGACCCTAATGCTGCAGAGTATGCACTTTGCCTTACAGAGATGGCTGGCTATGTTGATGAAGAGAAATACAACACTCCTGGCAACTATCCAATGGGGCACACCGGTGGAGCTTATGGACTTAACAGTGTAATGATCTGGAGCCCTGCAGACAACTGGGGTATTGTTGCAATGACTAACGGTTATGTGTCAGTAGAGGGAAAAAGCTTCCTAAAAACACTTACCAAAGCAATTTATAACGCAAATATTAAGCAGTAATGCGGTATTTTTATAACTTTGCGCCCTCAAATAAAATTTGATGTGATGCTATCGTTTTTAAAACACCATAACAAACCAATTTATACAGGCATATTGGCAGTGATGCTAATATGCCTGCTTTTGGGATATCTTCCTGGAATGGAGGCAGTTTCGGGATGGGTAACCCCTCCTGTTGCACTGTTCACTGGTCTTGTTTTCGCCCTTCTTTGCGGCCAGGCATATCCAAAATTCAACAAGAAGGTATCAAAGAAGCTCCTCCAGTATTCAGTTATCGGACTTGGCTTTGGAATGAACCTACACGCATCACTGGCTTCCGGTAAAGAGGGTATGTTGTTCACTATCATTTCCGTTATAGGAACAATGATTATAGGCATGTTCATAGGGATGAAATTGTTAAAAGTGAACCGAGACACCTCCTACCTAATCAGTTCTGGAACAGCAATCTGCGGAGGAAGCGCTATAGCAGCTGTAGGACCGGTAATAAAAGCAAAAGAGAGCGATATGTCGGTAGCCTTAGCCACCATATTTGTACTCAATGCAATAGCATTGTTCATCTTCCCGACAATTGGAGAATGGTTGGGAATGACCCAGCAGGAGTTTGGTACATGGGCAGCAATAGCCATCCACGACACAAGTTCTGTAGTGGGAGCAGGTGCAGCTTATGGCGAGGAGGCACTGCAAGTGGCAACCACCATCAAACTTACACGTGCATTATGGATAATTCCATTAGCACTGGTAACATCTGTCATCTTCCGAGGCAGCAGCAACAAGATAAGCATTCCGTGGTTCATCCTGTGGTTTGTAGTTGCAATCCTGCTGAACACATACGTGCTTGATGGCATACCGCAAGTGGGCAAAGCTATTGCGGGAGTTGCAAGGAAAGGACTTATAATAACAATGTTCTTCATTGGAGCATCGCTTTCCACTGACGTTCTTAAAGCGGTAGGAATAAAGCCGCTTGTACAGGGAATACTCCTTTGGGCTGTAATAAGTCTTGGCTCCCTTGCCTATATACTTTGGTTATAAATAAACTAAACTAACTATAAACAAAAATGAGCTTTAAATTTTCTGAGGTATTCCAGCCCAAATTATTTGAGCTATTCAAAAAAGGGAACTACAATAAGCAGACCTTTACCGCAGACCTCATAGCGGGTGTTATTGTAGGTATTATTGCCCTTCCATTGGCAATTGCATTTGGTATTGCCAGTGGTGTATCACCACAACAAGGTCTTATTACCGCAGTTGTAGCAGGTTTTCTTGTTTCATTCTTTGGAGGTTCACACTTCCTTATTGGAGGTCCTACAGGTGCATTTATCGTAATCGTTTACGGTATTGTGGCACAATATGGCATCTCTGGACTAATTATCGCAACTGTACTTGCAGGTGTAATGCTAGTACTAATGGGTATTTTCAAGTTAGGAAGTATCATCAAATTCATCCCTTACCCAATTGTAGTAGGATTTACCAGTGGTATCGCAGTGGTTATCTTCTCCACTCAGGTAAAAGACTTTTTGGGCTTGCAGATTGCAGACCTTCCAAGCGAATTTATTCCACAGTGGGGTGCTTACTTTACCCACATGGCTACATTCAGAGCACACGAGTTCCTTTTGAGCTTGGGTTGTCTTCTTGTAATCATTTTCTGGCCTAGAGTAACCAAAAAAGTTCCAGGATCGCTTATTGCCATTATCCTTGGTACTGCAGCCTCTATCCTATTGGCAAAATTCGCAGGTATAGAGTTTGCAACCATTGGAAGCAAATTCCCAGAACTTGCAAACGGTATTGAGGTTCCAAAACCACAGGCACCACAAATCACTTGGGACACTGTAAAGAGCATGTTCCAGCCAGCTTTCACCATTGCTCTATTGTGTGCAATTGAGTCATTGCTTGCAGCTATGGTTGCTGACGGTGTAACAGGTAAAAAACACAACTCAAACACCGAGCTTATTGGCCAGGGTATAGCAAACATCATCACTCCATTCTTTGGCGGTATCCCAGCTACAGGAGCATTGGCAAGAACCATGGCAAACATTAACAACGGCGGTAAAACTCCAGTTGCTGGTCTTGTACACGCAGTTGTATTGCTACTTATCTTCCTGTTCCTGATGCCATACGCAGTGTACATTCCACTTGGCTGTCTTGCAGCAATCCTTGTAATGGTTGCATACAACATGAGTGAGTGGAGAACATTCAAATACCTGCTAAAAGGAAACAAAACAGATGTATCAGTACTTCTTATCACTTTCTTCCTAACTGTAATCATTGACCTTACAGTAGCTATTGAGGTAGGACTTGTACTTGCAATTATCCTATTTGTAAAACGTATCTCAGAGAGCTCTACAATCAAAATCATGGATACCGACAACGTAGCCGGTACCGAGAACGACGAGATTGCAATGCTTGCAGACACAGAGCACCTTGATGTTGCTCCAGAGGTTGAAATTTACGAAATTGACGGACCTTTCTTCTTTGGTCTTGCCAGCAAACTTGATGAGATTGACCACATGCGTGAAGGTAACATAAAAGTACGTATTATCCGCATGAGAAAAGTTCCATTCATGGACTCAACAGGATTGAACAACTTGCGCAGCCTATGGAAACGCTCACA
>JAZLBB010000003.1:0-40812 GCA_045613465.1 Candidatus Egerieisoma sp. | reverse complement strand
TAAAATTTATTCCTACCTTTGCAATCCCAAACGCAATGCGGGTGTGGCGTAATTGGTAGCCGCGCTAGACTTAGGATCTAGTGCCGAGAGGCGTGGGGGTTCGAGTCCCTTCGCCCGCACAAAAAAGCTCAACTGAAAAGTTGGGCTTTTTTGTTTTTTTATAAAATCGTTTTGGAAAATTCAAAGCAAGTTCATTAACTTTGCAGCACAGTAAATAATAATTTTGCTTGGGGGTGCCATTCGGCTGAGATTATACCCTTTAAACCTGATGCGGTTAGTACCGCCGTAGGGAAAGCGTGTATCATTAGACACCCTCCTGCATATAAAACATTTATTTTATGAAAAAATTAATGCTTTTTTGCGGGATTTTATTTTTCCCATTTTGTGGTTTTTCTGCAGATCAGATGCCACAGGAACATCTGGACAGTATTGTTGTAAATGCCCAGAGGGCAGGATCCAGAACCCCGGTTGCTTATTCCCAGATTTATGGTAAAGAGTTGAGAAAGAACTCGCAGAGTCACTCACTTCCTATGATGCTTGGATTGCAGCCTTCTGTAGTTGCTACCACTGAGGGTGGTTTGGGACTTGGCTATACTAAAATGTCGGTAAGAGGTTCAGATGAAACCAGAACCAATGTTACAATCAATGGAATTGCAATGAATGATTCAGAAAGCCAACAGGTTTTTTGGGTAAATCTTCCTGCAATACACTCTTTTTTAGGATCTGCACAGTTGCAGCGCGGTGTTGGAACTTCCTCTAATGGAGCTGGAGCTTTTGGCGCAAGTTTGAATTTGCAGACATCATCCAACAAGCTTGATCCTTATGGTACCGCGGAGATGTCGGTTGGTTCATATGGTACTTTTATGACAACAATTGCTGCCGGAACAGGTATATCTCCAAAAGGATTTGCATTTGATGCTGTATATTCTCATGGGGAGACAGATGGATACATCAGAAATGCCAAGGCTGATTTGAATTCGTTGTATCTGTCGGGAAGATGGGCAGGCAAGGACAAGCAGTTGAAGTTGAGTTATATCCTTGGTGATCAGGCAACCGGTATTACATGGGAAGGCGTTTCTCCCCAGATGTATGCTGTTGACAGAAGGTATAATATTGCAGGTGAGTATTATGATGATATGGGGAATGTGCATTATTATGACAATGAAACTGACAATTATAGGCAACATTATGTACAAGCTTCTTATACCCAGTCTTTTGGTGAGTTTTTATCGTGGAATACAACTTTTAATTTCACTAAGGGAGACGGCTATTATGAGAATTATAAGGGGGATACAAAGTTTTCAAAGTATGGTCTTGACAATGTTGTAATTGACGGCAGTTCATACAAGAAGTCGGATTTTATAGTGCAGCAGGCAATGGATAACAGCTTTTATGCTTTGAATTCCAGTCTCATATATAATAAGGGAGGGCTAAAAGCATCTTTTGCTGCTTCTTACTCATATTATGACGGAGACCATTTTGGAGATATGATCTGGTGCAAACACATGCCTCTTGATAATCCTTATAGGTGGTATGAGAACAATGGATTAAAGCATGACTACAGTGCGTATGTAAAGTGTGAAGCAGATTTTGGACAACATTTTACGGCGTTTGCAGATCTTCAGTACAGGGGTGTTTCATATGAACTTTCAGGCCTTGATAAAGACTTTGCTCCGTTGGACTGGAACCATAACTATAATTTTTTCAATCCTAAGGGTGGAGTAACTTATTCTCCCGACAGTTACCAGCATTTTTATGCTTCAATTGCAGTAGCGCACAGGGAGCCCAGCAGAAGCGATATTAAAGAGAGTATAAAATCAGGAGCGGCTGATGCCCTAAAAGCAGAAAGGCTTATAGACTATGAGTTGGGGTACCGACTGGCAACTGAAAAAGTTTCCTTAACAGCGAATCTTTATTTTATGGAATACAAAGACCAGCTGGTTGCAACTGGAAAGTTGTCTGATGTGGGATATGTTATTAAAGAGAATATTCCAAGCAGCTACCGTAGGGGTCTTGAGCTTGCGGCTGCATGGCAAGTTGCAAAATTTTTGAGACTAGACGGAAATATTACCTTGTCACGCAATAAAGCAGTGGATTATACAGCTTATGTTGATACATACGACAATGCAAATGACTGGAATCCTGTAGCCCAGACAGAGGTCTTTTTTAACGAAACAAATCTTATTCTGTCACCTGAGGTTGTAGGTATGGTTATGGCAAGTGTTTCCCCAGGCTGTGGATTTGAGTTTTCTTTGAGTGGCAAATATGTTGGTAAGCAGTATATGGATAATTTTAATTCTGAGGTTTCTAAAGTGCCATCATATTTTGTTTCATCATTGAATCTTTCAAAGGAGTTTTCATTAAGGAAATCATCTTCTGCTGTTGGTGCATCTGTACTTAGGTTGTCAGTTGCAGTAGATAACCTGTTCAATAATAAATACTATTCATATGGATGGATTTATCAGGCGTGGTTTGCAGATGGTAGTGCCCCTTATGTTGAGCAAGGATTATATGCTCAGGCTCCTACTAATTTTATGGTTAAAGCTGCATTTGAATTTTAAAAATAGTATAAATAGAGTTCTCAGCCGTAAATAAAACAGGCCCCACAAACATAGAGTTGTGGGGCCTTGTTATAATATCCGCTTAATCTGTTACTCACCTTTGTTAAGTGGAGCAGGTACATTGTAAACGCGTGTTGCAAGATCTTTATCAATCATAAGCAAACCGTATTTGTTCCCCTCAACAGCATCAAGCTGGTCTATGATCTCCTGTGCGCTCTCCTCTTCCTCAACCTGCTCGTCAATAAACCATTTCAACATGTTTTGTGCAGGATAATCTTTCTCCTCAAGTGCAAGCTCGTATAGAGCTGTAATAAGTGAGGTTACTTTTTTCTCATGAACCAAAGTGTCTTTGAAAGCCTCCAAAGAGTTTTTCCAGCTGGTCTGAACTGCATCAATAGGAGCAAGTACAACTTCAGCGCCTCTTGACAAAATGTGGTTCATCATTATCTGGGCATGAGCCTGCTCTTCCTGGAACTGTACCATAAACCAGTTTGCAACTCCTTTCTGTCCTCTTGCTGCAGCATCTACAGACATTGACAAATATAGGTATGCAGACCACATCTCTGCATTTATCTGGGCATTGATAGCCTTACATAGTTTCTCGCTTAACATATTCTTTCTGTTTTTAATTGGTCAATCAGTTTTACAATGCAAATATAATAAATATTTATTTCTAAACAATAATAATTCTAAATAAATTTAAATTTTTTAATATTCGCATTATAGGGATTTATAGATTCAACAATTACAGGCTTTTCATGTTCATCTCGTTGAAGATATTTTTACCATCAGGGGTGTACATGTGGTCTATACGGTCTGCATAAGCTTTTTCCACTTTACCTCTTACTATCTTCATTGTACTGTTAACCATTCCATTCTGCTCGGTAAATGGTTCCGGAAGGATTGCAAAGGTACTTGGAAGCCATCTGTGAGGGAACATTGTCTCAAGTTCGCCCCCTTTCTCAAATTTAGCAATCTGGTCTTTGATTCCCTGGATGGCAGCTTTTTTGCCGTCGGGAGTATTATAATCCAAACCAAGACCTTTTACATAGGCAGAAAGTTTCTCCTTGTTAGGTACAATCAGTGCTGTGGTGTATGGGCTCTGGTTGTTGTAAAGGATTGTCTGGTCAACAAATGAAAGGTGCTCAACCATTGCCTCCTCAATTCCCTCAGGACTGTATTTCTCACCGTCACTGGAGATAAGAAGACTCTTGAAGCGGCCAAGTACATATAGAAGGCCGTCTTTACCAAGATAGCCAAGGTCGCCGGTGTATAGCCATCCGTCTTTTACGGTCTGTGCAGTTGCCTCTGGGTTTCTCCAGTAACCTGCCATTACGTTCTCACCTTTTACTACAATCTCTCCTTTCTCTCCGGTAGGAAGTGCGTTTCCGTCTGAATCACAGATTTTAATTTCAAGAGGTTTTACAAGTTTTCCGCTTGATCCAAACAGGTGTCTGTCTGGTCCATTAGATGAAAGTACTGGGGTAGCCTCGCTCAAACCGTATCCCTGGAACATTGGTACACCAATGGCACAATAGAATTTCTGAAGATCTTTATCAAGCAATGCGCCACCACCTACAAAGAATTTAAGCTCGCCTCCAAAACTCTCCCTTACTTTTGAGAACAGGATTTTGTCGTATAGCGCTACAAGTGGTTTTAGGAAAATTCTCCAGCCTTTTCTCTCTACATTTCCGTTGCCGTAATAGATCTGTGCAATATTTACAGCCTGGTTGAACATCTTCACAACTTTAGGACCTTTGGCCTTGATACCATTCTCTATGTTTTTCTTGAATGTTTTGGCAAGTGAAGGTACGCTCAAAATAAAGTGAGGCTTAACCTCCTTGATATTCTGAGGGATGTTCTTAAGTGTCTCCATTGGGGTTCTTCCCACCTGAACGGTTGCAGCAGTTGCACCCTGTGCCATCATAATGTAGAATCCTACCACGTGTGCAAAGCAGTGATCCAAAGGAAGGATAATAAGTGTTCTCCATGTCTGGTCAATGTCAATAAGGGTAAGGGACTGCTCTACGTTTGCAGTGTAGTTTCTATGGGTAAGGATAACACCTTTAGGATCTGCTGTTGTTCCCGATGTGTATGTAATGGTAGCATAGTCGTCATTCTGGATAGAATGGCCTACAGAAAGGAACTCTTCCATAGTGTGGTTTGCAAGAAACTCTTTGCCCATTGCCATCACATCCTCCACGAAGATCTCTTTCTCCTGGTATGAATCAATCTTGTCTAGGACAATCACTTTCTCTACAAGAGGAAGTTTGTCTATGATAAGTCTTATCTTGCCAAGCTGCTGTTTTGATACCATTATGTATTTTACCATCGCATGCTCCAGACGGAACATAAGATCGTTGCTCTCCTCAAGTTTGATTGAAAGAGGAACATTGATTGCACCTGCATAGAACATTGAAAGTTCACCGATGACCCACATGTTTCTACCCTCTGATAGAAGGGCCATAGTATCACCTTTTTTTACACCTAAAGCTTGTAGACCTGCACCAAGGGCATATACTTTTTCTTGTACCTGTGTGTAGGTTGTAGGTTCAAATACTTTGTCTGTTTTCTCAAGCAGGAATGTGTTGTCAGGGTATAGTCTGACAGACTGCTCAAATAAATCTACTATAGTTTTTTTCATATTTCAGGTTTTAAATCTGGGGTAAATATAATAATTTTTTTTTACACTATTGTATACCCTCTATGTGAGGATGATGCGTTCTTGCAATTCCGGTAAAATTTTCCTACCTTTGCGCCCTATTTTTGGGAAATACCCAAGTTGTTGAATAATAAATAAATAAAAATATAAACATGAAAGTTGAACAAGTTAAGATTAATGATTTGACATATCAGTTGAACATTAATATTGAGAAAGCTGATGCTCAGGAGAAAAAGAAAAAAGCTCTAAGCGAGTACAGAAAGAAAGCTGAGATCAGAGGTTTCCGTAAAGGTATGGCTCCTATGTCTCTAATTGAGAAAATGCATGGTGTACAGGCATTGGTAGAGAGCGTAAATCAGATGATTTCAGAGGGTATCAACAACCATATTGCAGAGAACAAGCTTAACATTTTGGGTGAGCCGCTTCCAAACGAGGAGAAACAGAAATCAATCGACTGGGAGAACGACGAGAGCTACGAGTTTGTATTTGACATTGCTCTTGCTCCAACTGTAGAGTTTACTCTAAGTAAAGACGACAAGATTGTTTCTTACAATGTTCCAGTATCTGCAGAGGCTGTTAAAGCATACAAATCAAACATGCTAAAACAGTTTGGTAAATTGGAGAACACAGACGTTGTTAAAGAGGAGGATTTCATCATTGCAGACCTTGAGCAGGGTGAGAACAAAGTTGAGGGTACATACATCACTCTACGTCAGATGGCTCAGGAGGCTAAAGGCCAGTTCCTTGGCAAAAAAGCTGGTGAGAGCTTTGAGGTAAATGTACACGAGACTTTCGTTAATGAGACCGACAGAGCAGCTCTTTTGAAAGTTAAGAAAGAGGAGCTTGCAACTGTAGAGCCTATGTGGAAAGTAACTGTTAAAGAGGTTAAGACTTTTGTGGAGGCTGAGCAGAGCCAGGATCTATATGACAGAATGTTTGGTGAGGGTGTTGTAACCGATGAGGCAGGCTTTGAGGCTAAGATTTCTGAGAGAATTGCTCAGGAGTACGAGCAGGAGAGCGGCTTCCGTTTTGTTCTTGATGCAAGAGAGTATCTGTTGAACAAGACCAATATTGAGCTTCCAGAGGAGTTCATGAAAAAATGGTTGTTTACTATCAACGAGGGTAAATTCACTATGGAGGACATTGAGAAAGATTTCGCATTGTTCTGCAAAGATTTCCGTTGGCAGATGATCAGCCAGTACATCATGCGTGAGCAAAAAATGGAGATCACCCGTGAGGAGGTACTTGCTGTAGCTAAACAGATGGCTAAATATCAGTTTGCAATGTATGGTCTAAACGATGTTCCAGAGGAGCAGTTGAACCACTATGCAGAGTCTATCCTTGCAAACGAGAAAGAGGGCAGAAGAATTGTTGAGAAAACTGAGCAGGACAAAGTTATCGGCTACATTAAGAGCGTAGTTACTTTGGATGAGAAAGAGATCTCAATTGAGGATCTTCAGAAAATGAACAACTAATATCTTCCCGACAGATAATACAAGGCAGCCATCAAGGCTGCCTTTTTTTTGTTGCTTCCACCGTTTTTTATTGCAGAAGATTTCTTATTTTTGTAAAGATTACCCAAGTTGGGTGTATATTGTTTAGAAAAGAAAAACAAAAGATATGACAGAGTTTGAGAAATTTGCCAGAGGGCATATGGGAATCAGTTCATTGGCATTGGACAGATTTCAGAAAATGAACAGTTTGTACAGGGTACCGCAGGCGGTGGCAACTGTTCCACAAAACGCATATATAAATCCTACAATTATAGAGGAGAGGCAGATGAATGTAGCGGTGATGGATGTGTTCTCACGCCTTATGATGGATCGTATCATTTTCCTTGGTTGTCCGGTTACCGATGATGTTGCCAACATTATCCAGGCCCAGCTGCTCTTTTTGGATTCAACAGATTCAACTTCAGATATCCAGTTATATATCAATTCTCCTGGTGGAAGCGTATATGCAGGTTTGGGTATATATGATACCATGCAGCTTGTTAGTTCTGATGTTGCCACTATCTGTACAGGAATGGCTGCATCTATGGCATCTGTGCTCCTTACAGCTGGAGCTCAGGGTAAGAGGAGTGCCCTTCCTCATAGCCGAGTAATGATACATCAGCCAATGGGTGGTGCTGAAGGTCAGGCATCTGATATTGAAATTACAGCAAGGGAGATTATAAAACTAAAACAGGAACTGTATGAGATTATCTCTGAACACTCGGGCAAATCTGTAAAACAGATCCATAAAGATGCAGACCGTGATTATTGGATGACAGCCAAAGAAGCAAAGGAGTATGGCATGATTGATGAAATTCTAACAAAGGCAAACAGACACAATGAGCAAAAATAAAAATTATAATCCCGACGAATTCTGCTGTATCTGCGGACGTGGAGGAAACGAGGTGAAGATGCTTGTGGCAGGAAATTACGGGTTTATCTGCAACGACTGTGCCCAGCAGGCAAATGATTTCTTTAAGGAGCAGTTTGCACTTCAGAGCAATGCCAAGAGTGGAGAGATGAAACTCCTAAAACCTAAGGAGATTACAGCATTTCTCGATAACTATGTAATTGGACAGGAAGAGGCAAAGAAGTTCCTTTCTGTAGCAGTGTATAACCACTACAAGAGGATTATGCACCAGCAGAACAAGACTGCTCCCAAGAAAGGTGCTCCGGCAGATGATGATTTGGATTTGGAAAAATCAAATATCCTTTTGGTTGGCCCTACCGGAACAGGAAAGACCCTTTTGGCCAAGAGTATTGCCAAGATGCTTAATGTGCCGTTTGCAATTGTAGATGCAACAGTCCTTACCGAGGCAGGTTATGTGGGAGAGGATGTTGAGAGTATCCTTACCCGTCTTTTGATGGATTGTGACTACGATGTGGAGAAAGCCCAGAGGGGTATTGTATTCATAGATGAAATAGACAAGATTGCCCGCAAGAGCGATAACCCTTCAATTACAAGGGATGTTTCAGGCGAGGGGGTTCAGCAGGCAATGTTGAAGCTTCTTGAGGGTAATGTGGTAAATGTCCCTCCACAAGGTGGCAGAAAGCATCCGGAGCAGAGGATGATTGCTGTAGATACAACCAATATCCTGTTTATTTGCGGTGGTGCATTTGAGGGAATAGAGAGAAAGATTGCCCAGAGACTCAATACTCAGGTTGTAGGATATGGTGCACAGAAAAAGACAGCATGTATAGATAAAAAGGATCTGTTGCAGTATGTGGCACCTCAGGACCTAAAATCTTATGGTCTTATTCCGGAGATTATTGGACGTCTTCCAGTGCTTACATATTTGCATCCTCTTGGAAAGGAGGCGTTGCTGGATATTCTTACCAAACCAAAGAACGCCCTTGTAAAACAGTATACAAGGTTGTTTGAACTCGACGGTGTAACCCTTAAAATTGATGATGAGGTGCTTGAGTTCATTGTAGACACTGCTATTGAGTACAGTCTTGGCGCAAGGGGACTAAGGTCTATTTGTGAGGCAATTATGCTGGATGCTATGTATGAGGCTCCGTCGGGAAGAAAGAAAGTGCTTGATATCAAACTCCCTTATGCTAAGGAGAAGGTGGCCAAGTTTACAGGTGCATTGATAAAAAATTAAAAACACATACATATATGAAAGAGTATATACAGAAAAATGAAGAGAGATTCCTTGAGGAGTTGTTTGAAATTCTACGTATTCCAAGCATCAGCTCTCTTGAGGCTAATAAAGGTGATATGGTTGCTTGTGCCAATAAGCTTGTAGAGATGCTTATGGCTGCAGGTGCAGATAGCGCAGCAGTTTATGAGACAGCAGGTCATCCAGTTGTATTTGGAGAGAAGAAAGTTGATCCTTCACTTCCTACAGTTTTGGTTTATGGCCACTATGATGTTCAGCCTGTTGATCCAATCAATTTGTGGAAATCACAGCCTTTTGAACCTGAAATAAGAGATGGTGCAATTTATGCACGAGGTGCAAATGATGACAAAGGACAGTTGTTCATGCACGTTAAGGCGTTTGAGTACCTTGTTAGGGAAAACAAACTTCGTCATAATATAAAGTTTATCCTTGAGGGAGAGGAGGAGATCGGTTCACCTTCATTGGCAGCATGGGCTAAAGAGCATAAAGAGATGCTTGCTTGTGATGTTATCCTTGTATCTGACACAACTATGATATCTGAAAAAGTACCAAGCATCAACTGCGGTATGAGAGGTTTGGCATATCTTGAGGTTGAGGTTACAGGACCTAACAAAGACCTTCACAGCGGTCACTATGGTGGTGCTGTACATAACCCTATCAATGCCCTTTGTACTATGATTGATTCATTGATAGATGAGAAAGGTCACATTACAGTTGAAGGATTCTACGATAACGTGGTAGAGCTATCTGCAGAGGATCGTGCAATGTTTGCTCGTGCTCCATTTGATATGGAAGAGTATAAGGAGTCTTTGGATATAGATGAGGTAAAAGGAGAGGAGGGTTACACTACACTTGAGAGAACCGGTATCCGTCCATGTCTCGACGTAAACGGTATCTGGGGCGGTTATACAGGAGAGGGTGCCAAAACTGTACTTCCTTCTGTAGCTCATGCAAAAATCTCAATGAGACTTGTTCCTAATCAGGACTGCGAGGAGATTGCACAGAAATTTGAGAAACACTTTATGAAGATAGCTCCTAAGAGTGTTAAGGTTAAGGTTATCCCTCACCATGGCGGAAACGGATTCCTTATGCCTATCTCTTCACCTGCATACAAAGCTGCAGCAAAAGCTGTTGAGGAGGTTTATGGTATTGAGCCTGTTCCAAGCCGTGGTGGTGGAAGTATTCCAATCCTTGCTGACTTGCAGAATATCCTTAATGTAAATCCATTGCTTATGGGATTTGGTCTTGAGAGAGATACAATCCATTCTCCTAACGAAAGCTACCTTTTGAGCCAGTTCCGCAAAGGAATGGAGTCTATTGCGTTGTTCTATAAATACTACTAGAATATGACTTACAATCAACTATATGAGCAGATAAAAGCCAAGAAATCTTTCTTGTGCGTAGGATTGGATTCAGATCCAACCCTTTTCCCGGAGTGTCTTAAAGGTGTGGAGAACCCAATTTTTGAGTTCAACAAAGCAATTATTGATGCAACTGCACCATATACCGTAGCATACAAACCAAACACAGCCTTCTATGAGGCTGAAGGTCTCGACGGTTGGAAACAGCTTGAGATGACAGTAAAATACATTGCAGAGAAATATCCTGAGATTCTTATCATTGCAGATGCAAAAAGAGGTGATATTGGCAACACTGCAAAACGTTATGCAAAATGCTTCTTTGAGAGTATGCCTTGCGATGCTGTAACCCTTGCACCATATATGGGCAAAGACTCAGTACAGCCGTTCCTCGACTATAAAGGCAAATGGTCTGTAGTTTTGGCGCTGACCTCAAATGCAAGTGCAAACGATTTTGAGATGCTATCCGTAGGTGAGATGCCTCTATACGAGAAAGTGATAAAAACCACTATGAGCTGGGGTAGCCAGGAAGACATTATGTTTGTTGTAGGTGCTACCCGCCCTGAGAAACTTGCTGAGATTCGCCAGTATTGTCCCGACAATTTCTTCCTTGTACCAGGTGTAGGTGCACAGGGCGGTACAGTAGATGAGGTTGCCAAATATGGCCTTAACTCACATTGTGGTCTCCTTGTAAACTCTTCGCGCGGAATTATCTTTGCAGACAAAACTGAGAATTTTGCTGTGGTAGCCGGAGAAAAAGCAAAAGAGCTTGCAGACCAGATGGCAAAGTGGTTGTAACCACTTTGTTTAAATCACATATCTTATCCCTTTAAATGGATAGGTGTGTTGAGTACCATCTTTATGCTCAAGAATTATGCAGCCGTATGGATCAACACCTGTTATGCAGGCAGTAATGGTTCTTCCGGCTGCTATTTTTTCTACTGGGATGTCTGCTGGTGCATCTGAATCTATTTCTATGAACTGATGCCACTCCCCAAATCTGTAAAGGCGAGCAAGGTACTCTTTATTGAGTTCTGCTGCAAATCCTTCTTCAAGTTCGCTGTACGCAGTAAAGATGTGGCCCAGCAACAAGGTCAGTTCTTTTTTACGGTTATATGTTCCTCCAGATGAATAACTGTCGGGAGTAGTAGTTGCACAGGCAAGGTTCTCTGTCTCCAATAATAATGAGGTAGGGTTGGGGGCATCAGAGTTGAATTCTTTCTGGTTGAGGTTGAGTCCTATCCCAACTATGCTTCCTGCCAATTTGTCACCGCTTATAGAGTGCTCAATGAGCATTCCGCAAATTTTTTTGTTCCCAATATATATATCATTCGGCCATTTTATTTTTGCAGGAAGTCCTTTGCTGCAGAGGTATCTGCATACACCTATAGAGGCTGCCTCAGATATAGCAAACTGTTGTGCCGGAGATAGGAATATGGGTTTTAAAAGTATTGAAAATGTGAGGTTTTCAGCATTCTTGCTTTCCCATTTGTTTCCCCTTTGTCCTCTTCCTGCAGTTTGAAAATCTGCAATCCACACAGTACCATGGGGAGCCTCAGGCATCTCTTTGGCGGCTTGGGTATTGGTGGAGTCCAATGTTTGGTACCACTTTATGTCAACATTTTTGCTCATAATTATTATTGGCCAAATATTTGCAGTATCTTTGCATGGCAAAAATAATGATTTACACTTAAAAATTATAGAAAGTGGCAACTAAAAAAGAGACAACAAAAGGTGCAGCTTCTCTAAAGAAAAGAGTAGCAGCAAAAAAGGCTTCGGCAGTGAAAGAGGAAAAAGAGGTTGTAGTGTTGGGCCCTACAGAATTGGCAATCAAGACTATTGTTGAAGCTATTCAGGATAAGAAAGGAAAGAATGTATGTTCATTGGATTTGCAGGGAATTGGAACTGCAATATGTGATCATTTTGTTATCTGTAATGCAGATTCAACACCTGCAGTACTCGCTATTGCCGACAATATTGAGGAGGAGATGCTTGTAAAATGCAATACAAAAGTGTTGCGTCAGCAGGGTAAGGAGAATGCATTTTGGATTATTATGGATTACAGCGATATAGTAGTTCATATTTTCCAGACTGAGTATAGAGAGTTCTACCGTTTGGAAGACTTGTGGGCTGATGCTGTGAAGAAAACATACGAAGACGAGGAGTAAAGATGGCTAAGAAGAAGAAACAACAACCTAAATTTAATGCAGTATGGATATATGTACCCCTTTTATGTATGATAGGGTACATGTACTTCTTTGGGGCAAATGGTGGCGATCCAGTGAAGAAGGAATGGCTTGAGGTAAAGGAGCAGATGATTCCGCAGGGAGATGTGGAAAAGATTACATTTGTTACCAATGAGAATTTGGCTGAGGTGTATATCAAGACCGACAGCCTATCAAAATACAAAAACATGTTTGGTGGAAGGGAGCCTAAATTTGGTCCCCATTTCTACTTTAAGGTTTCTGGAAATTTTGATGCTGAGCAGCAGTTTGAGCAAGTGAGAAGTTCTTTGCCGGCTGAAAAGAGATTTACTGTAGAGGTAGAAGAGCGTACAAATTACTGGGGTAGGGTGTTGGATTGGCTGTTGTTGCCAATCATTATCTTGGCTATCTGGTTCTTTGCATTGCGTAATATGTCCAAGAATGTAGGCGGTGGTTCTGGTGGCGGCGGAATTTTTAACGTAGGCAAGTCTCAGGCAAGACTCTTTGATAAGGACAATAATATTAAGGTTACTTTCAAAGATGTTGCTGGCTTGGAGGAGGCTAAGGTTGAGGTTATGGAGATTGTGGATTTCTTGAAACATCCTGCAAAATATACTGCTTTGGGAGGAAAAATTCCTAAAGGAGCTTTGTTGGTGGGCCCTCCAGGTACAGGTAAGACATTGTTGGCCAAGGCTGTTGCCGGAGAAGCAAATGTTCCTTTCTTCTCAATTTCGGGTTCTGATTTTGTGGAGATGTTTGTAGGAGTTGGTGCTTCCAGAGTTAGAGACCTGTTCAAACAGGCAAAAGAAAAAGCTCCATGTATTGTATTTATTGATGAGATTGATGCAGTGGGTAGAGCAAGGGGCAAGAATACAGGTTTCTCTTCTAATGATGAGAGAGAAAATACCCTTAACCAACTTCTTACCGAGATGGATGGTTTTGGTACAAACAGCGGTGTTATTATACTAGCTGCAACAAACCGTGCAGATATTCTGGATAAAGCCCTTATGCGTGCAGGTAGATTTGATAGGCAGATTCATGTAGATCTTCCGGAGCTTAAGGAGAGAGAGGAGATTTTTAAAGTACATTTGGCAAAACTTAAGTTGGAGCCATCTTTGGATACAACATTCTTGTCTAAACAAACTCCTGGTTTCTCAGGTGCTGATATTGCAAACGTTTGTAACGAGGCAGCCTTGATTGCTGCCAGACGAAACAAGAAATTTGTTGAAAAACAGGACTTTCTGGACGCTATTGACAGAATAGTAGGTGGCTTGGAGAAGAGAAGCAAGATTATCCCTCCTGCAGAGAAGAGGACAATTGCATTCCATGAGGCAGGTCATGCAACAGTTAGCTGGTTGTTACCTCATGCAAATCCGCTTCTTAAGGTTACTATCATTCCAAGGGGTAAAGCTCTGGGTGCAGCATGGTACCTTCCTGAGGAGAGACAGATTACTACCAGAGAGCAGATGATGGAAGAGATGGCTGCTACAATTGGTGGTAGAGTGGCAGAGGAGATTATAAACGGTAAAATTTCTACTGGTGCTTTGTCTGATCTTGAGAAAATTACCAAGCAGGCTTATGCTATGGTGAGCTATTTTGGTATGAGTGATAAAGTTGGCCATATTTCATTCTACGATTCTCAGGATGGATATGGATTTAACAAACCTTATAGCGAGAAAACAGCAGAGCTGATAGATAAAGAGGCAAAAGAGCTGATTGACAAAGCTCATAAAATGGCACATGAGGTATTGGAGAACAATATTGATGGCCTTACAAAACTTGCCAACTTGCTTTTGGAGAGAGAGGTGATATTTACAGAGGATATGGAGAATATCTTTGGTGCGAGAAAACCTAAAGATAATGAGCATCCTGCAGATTCTACAGATGTTGCAGTAGCCCCAGAGGCAGAGGCGGCGGAGTAAACCTAAACTTGAAACGATGAAAAACTTTATAATTAGAACCCTAAGCGGTTTGGCTTTTACGGTATTGGTGATAGGATCCCTTCTTTATGGGCCTGTCGCCTTTGCTGTTGTATTTGGATTCATAATGGTTGTAGCTGTTTATGAGTTCCTGAATATTACTGTCGGCAAATCTAAGTATGCCATGAATATCTTTGCAAAAGCTTTAACAGTGGTAACTGCAATAAGCTTGTTTGTAAATATGTTCCTTGTTGCTGCATATGGTTTGGATCCGCTGTATCTACTTTTCCCTGTATTGCCTTTAATTGGAATATTCATTTCCAATATGTATGTAAAGGGCTTTAATGTACACGAAAAAGAGATTGTAGATGGAGTTGAAAGGAGAAAAGACAATGGATATGAGTCTTTCCCATACACTTTGGGAGCAGTTGTTTATGTTGCATTGCCGTTCTCTTTAATGTCTTTAGTTCTGTATGACAAAACAGGAGTGTATAATGGCAACATGTTGCTGTCTCTAATGGTTATGCTTTGGTGTACAGATGTTGGAGCCTATCTTTTGGGATCTACTTTGGGCCAGATGTTCGGACATAGACTATTTCCTTCAATCTCCCCTAAAAAGAGTTGGGAAGGATTTTTTGGAGGCCTTATCTGTTCTGTAGCAGGTGCAGTTCTACTCAGATATACAGGACTTTTAGATCTTTCTTTATTTGATGCTATTGCAGTTGGTATTATAATTTGTATCTTTGGAGTACTAGGAGATTTGGTTGAGTCTCAGCTCAAACGTAATTTTGGAGTAAAAGATTCGGGAAGCATAATGCCAGGACATGGTGGAATGCTTGACAGGTTTGATGGAGCTTTGCTCGCATTCCCTGTAGCCATAATCTATATAATTTTTTTTGCAGCATAAATTTATAACCTAAACTTTTAAAACGTTCTATGAAAATTCACAAAGAAGGGTATAACATCATTGCAGTGGCATTTATCATTGCATCTGCGGTAGTTCTTGGATGTTATTATCTTTTGGGATGGGGTATGTTTACCAAAATTCTGTCGGGAGCAGCATTGGTGATTTTTGCCTTTGTTGTACGATTCTTTAGAGTCCCTAAAAGGACACTTGTTGTTGATAAGGATTTGGTCGTTGCTCCATGCGACGGTAAAGTGGTATTGATTCAGGAGGTTGAGGAGAATGAGTACCTTAAAACCAAATGTTTGCAGGTCTCAATTTTTATGAGTGTCTTCAATGTGCATGTAAATTACTATCCTGTTGGTGGTAAGGTGCTCTATAGTAAGCATCATCAGGGAGCCTATATAGTTGCAGCTTATCCTAAAGCATCGGAACTTAATGAGCGTACAAGTATTGCAGTAGAGACAGCATCTGGTACTAAAGTGCTGTTCAGACAGATTGCAGGTTATATTGCCAGAAGAATTGTATGTTATGCAAAAGAGGGTGATAATGCAGCACAGTGTTCTCAGGTTGGTTTTATTAAGTTTGGATCCAGAATGGACCTATTCTTGCCATTGGGAACAGAGCTTAATGTAAAGATAGGTGACAAAACCAGAGCTTGTGAGACAGTTGTAGCTAAGTTGAAGTAATATCTCCAAGCAGATATCATTTATACAAGAGGCCGGATTAAATCTTAATCCGGCCTCTGTGTTTTTAGGTGTTATATCTTTTATCCGTTCATGGATTTGAAAAACTCTTCATTGCTTGTTGTTCCTTGAAGTCTCTCTTTCATGAACTCCATAGCTTCAATGCTGGTCATATCAGCAAGATGATTTCTAAGAATCCAGATTCTGTTTGTGTCTTCTGGTTTATAAAGAAGATCATCACGTCTGGTTGAGCTGAGAGTTACATCTACGGCTGGGAATATGCGTTTGTTGGCAAGTTTTCTATCTAGCTGAAGCTCCATATTACCTGTACCTTTAAACTCCTCAAATATAACCTCATCCATTTTAGAACCAGTTTCTGTAAGTGCTGTTGCAAGGATGGTTAGCGAGCCACCGTTCTCTACGTTGCGGGCTGCACCAAAGAAACGTTTAGGTTTGTGTAGGGCATTGGCATCTACACCACCGCTCAATACTTTTCCTGATGCTGGTTGAACTGTGTTGAATGCTCTTGCAAGACGTGTGATTGAGTCCAATAGGATAACTACATCGTGACCGCATTCTACAAGTCTTTTTGCTTTCTCCAATACAATGTTTGCAACTTTTACATGTCTCTCTGCAGGCTCGTCAAATGTAGAGGCAATTACCTCAGCTTTAACGCTACGGGCCATATCTGTAACCTCCTCAGGACGCTCATCTATTAGCAGTACAATCATATATACCTCAGGGTGGTTGTCTGCAATAGCATTGGCAATCTCTTTTAGAAGCATTGTTTTACCTGTTTTAGGCTGTGCTACAATCAAACCGCGCTGACCTTTACCAATAGGGGTAAACATGTCTACAATGCGGCATGAAAGATTGTTGTGGCCGTTTGCAAGCAACTCAAATTTCTCGTCTGGGAAAAGAGGTGTAAGGAAGTCGAACGGTACTCTGTCTCTGATAAATTCAGGGCTTCTGCCGTTTATCTGGTCCACTTTTACAAGTGGGAAGTATTTGTCTCCTTCTCTTGGTGGTCTGATCTCTCCAAATAGGGTATCACCAGTTTTAAGTCCAAACAATTTTATCTGGGACTGTGAAACGTAGATATCGTCGGGAGAATTGAGATAATTGTAGTCTGAAGATCTTAAGAAACCATATCCGTCAGGCATTATTTCAAGAACGCCACTGGCTTTAACTATACCTTCAAATTCAATTTTAGGCTGTTTTTTATTGTTGTGGGTCTCTTCTTTGTCGGGATGAGACTCTGTAATTTGCTCAACTTGTGGGACAGGTTGAATCTCCTCTTGGAGTGAAGTCTGATCTTCTGTTTTTTCCACTACATCGGTTTCTGTAACAGGCTCAGCTTTTTTGTTGTGCTCCTGAGTGTTTTCACCCTGTGGTTTGCGTTTTCTGCCACGTTTTTTGTTTGATTTGTCTGTTGCAGGAGCCTGCTGCTCAGTATTTGTAGTAGCCTCAGTTGCTGGAGTGTCATTGGTAGTCTCTTGTGCAACTGCTGTCTCTGGGGTTTGTTCTGCAGATGTAGCCTGATCTTTAACGTCGGATTTTTCAATCCTTTGTCTAGGGCGCTTGCCTCTCTGCTGATGATGTTGCTCAGAGGATCTCTCCGGTTGGTTTGAGGTTTCTGCATCTGCTGTAGCTTGTGGCTGTTCAGTTGTACTTGCAATATTTGTTGCAGGTGTATTCTCCTCAATTTTCTCTTCTTTTTCAGGGATATCAACCTTGGCAAGTTTAGGATTTACTATTCTGTCCCTCTTCTTTTTCTGAATAGGTCTGTTTACCCCCTGGATAGCCTGCTCATCCAGAATTTTATATACAAGTTCATCTTTTGAGTAAGATTTAACTCGTTTTACGTTTAGATTTTCAGCAATAACATAAAGTTCTTCCAAACTTTTATTGCTCAATTGCATTATATCGTACATATATAGTAATTAGATATGAATATACGGGAATTTGTTTATTGAGAATGCTCCAGCCAGAATTACTGAAGCATTACAAAGTTAAAACTATTTTCTCATAAACAAAAATAAATGGGTAAAAGTTCGCCTTTTACCCATTTATAGCTTTTTTTGGAATAATTTTACGCAATTATTTAACTGCAATCACGTCAATTTCAACCAAAGCTCCCTTAGGAAGTGCTGCAACCTGATAAGCTACACGAGCTGGATATGGCTCGCTGAAGTACATTGCATACACTTCGTTCAATTTTGCAAAGTTTGCAAGGTCTGAAAGGAATACATTAGTTTTTACAACATCTGCAAAAGTGTATCCTCCCTCCTCAAGAACATACTGAAGGTTCTTGAATACCTGGTGTAGCTGCTCAGTGATACCACCTGGTACAAACTCGCCTGTTGTTGCATCAATTGGAAGCTGTCCAGAAACGTAAATGGTGTTGCCGGCAATAACAGCCTGGCTGTATGTTCCTACAGCTTTTGGTGCTTTAGCACTTGCTACAATTTTCTTCTCCATAATTGTGTATATTTAGATTAGTATTTTAGAATCTGTTGTCCCAGTAACTTGCATTTTTCTTAAACTGAAGCAAGTCTGCCAGTGCAGATGCCTTGGCATTTATTCTAAAGCTCCAGCTTTCCCATCTTCCGTTTGGTACCCATGAAACGGCAATTACAAAGCAATGCAGATCGTATGTTGCACTCATTTGTGTTGTAGTAAGTTTCATCTTCATCATATCGACACCTGAGTTCAGATTTATATTAAGCGCATCTGTAAGTTTTATCTGACCGCTCAATCCTACTGTCATCATATGATTGTGCTTTGTGTGTAGCCTTTCATTGGCATATTGGTAGTTTTTGCTATAACTGTAGTTGAAGTTGGCATTCACAGACCAAGGTGCAGAAGGATTCATATAATATACCCATCCTCCAGGGATATACTCTCCAGTAACAGGATTGTGGTATATCCTCTGATATGAACTGTTCTGCGATGTTACAGCATTAGGATCTTTAAAATCTGCTCCCAATCTTCCTTTTCCTTCTCCCGACAGAGAATAAGAGAAAGATGCACTTGCATTGGTAAGACGAGCCAACTTGAACCCACCTTCCTGAACAATATTCAATGTATTTATCCTGGTACCATATTGGTTTATGGCATAAGGATCGAAAGTGGCATTCATATTAAGTCCCAATTTTCCAAATATGGTAGTGTTCATATTCATGGAGATATTGGATAACCTTAGTGAGTCAGCCAGGAAGTTGTATGAACCACCCAATGAAAGTTGGTCTATGATTTTCACTTTCTTTACACCTGTTCCGGTAGTGTCATTTCTGTCCTTTATCTTAGCTTCAACGTTGTTTCCAAGAGAGAAACTCATAGAAGCACTCTTTCCCCTTCCTGGAGGAGAATAGATCTGTCCCTCATATTTGTTGTAGTTTAAAACGTGCTGTACACCGTTTATGTCTACATAGTTCAACTGGGTGAAACCATTTGCCGCAGTTCCCATCTCAGGTTGCACACCAAAAGAGATGGATGGAGTTACCATATGTCTGATGGCCTCAACTTTTCGGTCTTTACCAAAGACAAATTTACCATACAACCTTGTGCTCAAAGATATTGAGGCAGAATATGTCTGAGTTACGCCAAATGTGCTGAAAGGATCAGAATAGATGGTCTCAACACGTTGGGTCTCTGTATTGAATATCTTTTCGCTGTCTGAGAAATACCAGTTCATTCCGTATGATACAGATGGCGAAGCCTGAATATACTTGAGAATTGAGAACGAAGGGAGTGAAATGCTGAAGTTATGTCTCATTCCATTCTTCATCTTTTTAAAGAAATCAGGTTCACCAACCTCACTTGCCTTAAAGTTTATCTTGTTCTCAAGGGTAGTATTGTAGTTGAAAGCAAACGATTCGTAGAACTTCTCCTTTCCAACTCTCTCCTTCAATCTGAACGGATATATCCTGTTTACAGTAAATGTAAGATTAGGGAATGTTACTGCATATGAACTGTCGCGTGAGTTCTGATTGTGCATGGCATTTATAGAGAGACTGAATGGTGTTCCAGCCCAAGTCTTTCCATAAGATATGGATGATGATATCTGGTTCTGCATAGCAGTCTGTATATCTGTCTGGTTGTTGTACTGGTTGTACGACGGACTGGAAAAGTTTACAGAAGCCCTGAATGAGGTACCTGGCCTGGCCTTGCTATCCATAGAGTGGCTCCACTGCATTGAGAAGTTTTTTGTTTGGAAAAAGTCCGGCTGACCTTTTTCTCCGGTCTGGTCCATCTGGTATGCAAGACTGAAGTTTCCGTTATATTTGTATCTCTTGTTATAACGGGCATTCAGCTGACCTGCCCATGATCCCATTGTATAAATATCACCGGTTGCAGCCACATCAAAATGGTCGCTGAAAACAAAATAATATCCCAATCCTCTCATGTAGAAACCTCTCGCAGCTTCCTCACCATATGTTGGCATAAGGAGTCCGCTTGAACGCCCTTTGAACTGAGGTACAAATCCAAATGGCAATGCAAATGGGGTAGGTACATCCTCCAATACTACATAAGCCGGGCCAAATACGGTTCTCTGGCTGCCATCTTCATCCTGAATCACTTTTGCAGATGTCATCTGCAGATAGAAGTGTGGATGTTCATGGTCGCAAGTGGTGTATTTTCCTTTTGATATGTTAATGGAGTTGTCGGGCATTTTCTTTATGTATTGTCCATGTAGGAAACCCTCTGCCTCCTGAGTAATCATGTTCTTGATTTTGGCTTTTTCAGAGTTGAAGTTGTAATATACACTCTCCATCTTATATTCGGCTTCACCCTGTTTCATGACGGGTGAACCTATAACATTCCCACTTGTGTCGGGAAGACCTTTAGCAAATACAGTTTTTGAATCTATATCAAAAGCCATATATTCTGCTGTAATCTCAATGTCGTTGTAGGTTACTTTAACATCTCCATAATAGTAGATCATTTTTCTGCCGTCAACATTAAAATCCTTGACAATGGAGTCTCTTCCGCCAGAGAAGATAGGTGCCTCAAGAGAACTGTTGTTCTTAAGAGTATCACCTGCAATGGCAGCAGTGTCTGCCATCTCCAGTTTGGTGGAGTCTGCCAATTTCAATTGCAATGAATCCTTATGGATTGGATGTATTGCATCAATTTTTGACTTTAAGGTGTCGAGATAACTGTGTTTGCAGTGTCCCTGCACTGGTAATAATACCATTGCTACCACCCAAAGGACCAATATTGATTTTATAAGTTTTATCTCTTTAAGATGCATGTATCAGCCTAATATCTTATATCTCCTATGGAGATTTTTTTGTACTTTTGCAAAACGCAAAAATAACACTTTTTTTGCAACTAATATGCCACTTAAAACTAAACTGACCAATATTATTTGTGCCTTGGCGCTACTCTTGCTTCCTGTAACCTTTTTTGGCCAGGAGGTGAGTGATGCTTTGCGCATAAAAACGGTAGTTATAGATGCAGGTCATGGTGGCAAGGATCCTGGTGCAATAAGTAAAAACGGTAAATATCAGGAGAAGCATATAACCCTTTCTGTAGCGCTTAAACTGGGAAATCTGATCAAGAACAAATATCCCAACATTAAAGTTGTTTACACCAGAAGCACAGATAAATACGTTGAGCTTTCCCAAAGGGCAGCAATAGCCAACAAAAATAAGGCAGACCTCTTTATCTCAATACATGTAAACTCCGCAAAGGCAACTCAGGCGCGTGGTACCGAGACTTTTGTGATGGGTGCCCACAAGAGCGAAGATAATTTTGAGGTGTGTAAAACCGAGAACTCAGTTATCGTAATTGAGGATGACTATCAGACAAAATATGAGGGATTCAATCCCGATTCCCCAGAATCTTATATAATTTTCTCTCTTTTGCAGAATATGCATCAGGAGCAGAGCATAAAATATGCTGCACATGTTCAGGGGCAGTTTGCAAAGGGACCTATAACAATCAATAGAGGTGTAAAACAGGGTGGACTGCTTGTGTTGTGGAAAACTACAATGCCGGCTGTGCTCACTGAGTTGGGTTTTATCTCAAATCCTAAGGATTGTGCAATACTGGTTACAAAAAGTGGTCAGGAACAATTTGCCAAAAGACTTTTCAATGCTTTTGAAGCATATAAGGAAAGTGTGGAGGCAGGAGCTCCTGATGTTGTGGAAAATAGTGTGGAGCAGCAGAAGGTGCTTTCTGATGATTTTTATACTGTGCAGATTCTCTCTGTTGCAAAGGTTTTACCCAAAGGGGCATATGATTTGAGAGGACGTACGGATGTGCAATATATAAAGGTGGGTAAACTGTATAAATATTATATAGGTAGATTTTCTTCCCGACAGGATGCAGTTGCGGCCCTACCGACACTGAGAAAAACTTTCCCGGGAGCATTTGTTATACATATAAAAGATAATGTTATAGTAAAATAGAAATATGGAAAAATTCAGACTTTCAAGATTGCAGGCTATTGGCCTGTTTGTGTTGCTAACCCTTATAGCAACGTTTGCTGTTATCAATTTCCTTAGAGGTGAGGATTTCTTTAACAGCAGCAATACTTATGTTGCGGAGTTTGATCAGGTAGACGGACTTACTGTTACAGGCCCTGTGTATATTAAAGGGTATAAGGTTGGTATGGTTGAGGAGATTGAGTATAATGTACCTACCGGTAAGTTTGTAGTGGAACTAAAAGTTAAATCTCAATTTGAGATACCATCCAATTCGGTAGCTGAGGTGTACAGCGCAGACATAATGGGTGCAAGGGCAATTAGAATCAACCTTGGAGATTCTTCTGTTGTACTTGAAAGCGGTGATACTTTGGCAGCAACTGTACAGCCAGACATGATTACATCTGTTATGGGGCAAATAGAGCCGCTTAAGGAGCAGGCAACTGAATTGATGGCTAACATGAACAAGACATTGGATAATGTAAATATGCTTTTGGATTCGGCAGCCAGAGTGGAAATACAAAGTTCATTACAACATCTTAACAGAACCTTGGCTAACGCTTCTTCGCTAAGCAAGACTTTGGATAATATTTCTCCTGAGCTTGTGGCAATAGTTAAGAATCTGGAGGTACTTTCAAAAGGATTAGGGGAAAGTTCAGATGAGATTTCAGGATCGTTGGAAAATATCAATGCAATAACTTCGTCTCTTTCAAAAGCTGAACTCGACAAGACTATTGAGAGTTTGAGAAATCTTTCAGAGAAGCTTCAGGACCCTAATGGATCTGTCGGGAAACTCCTTACTACAGACTCTTTGCACAATGCGGTAAATACCCTTGTGAATGACGTTGACAAGCTTGTAAAAGGCATTACAGAGCAGCCTAGGAAGTATATTAAAGTGAGTGTTTTCTAAGCCTTTCAATCGTTAAATCGTATTGTAAAGATTATTAGATAGTTAGCATATAACCACCTGATTTACAGGTGGTTATATTTTGTTAAAAATTTTAATGCTGATTTATAGCACGTTATACAGTTTTTGAATTTTGCAATAGATTTTATTTTTTTTTATAATAATTTTTTCCTCACTTTTGCACTGCATTCAACAAGCAAATAATCCTATATAACAACTTAAAAAATTGATGAACGGCTCACAACATATTGCGGTGTGGAATAACTGTCTCCATATGATTAAGGAGGTTATTCAGCCTGCCCAGTTTAAAACCTGGTTTGAACCTATCAAGCCTGTCAGTCTTTCTGGCAGTACTTTTACGATAGAGGTTCCATCAGAGTTTTTCAGGGAGTATTTGGAGGCCCACTACATCAATTTCTTGAGTAGAGCTTTACGTAAAGAGTTGGGAAATGAGGCCAAACTTATGTACAAAGTTCAGGTTGTTAAGGACAATACTGTAACTGTCCCTTCTCAGGATATCACTATTCCAAAAAACAAGCCAGTTCCGGTTCCACAAAGAGATGCAACATTGTTGAATCCATTTGTAATTCCAGGATTGCAGCAATTGGATATAGATCCGCAGTTGAATCCTAACTACTGCTTTGCAAACTTCATTGAGGGAGAGTGCAACAGATTGGGTCGTTCTGCCGGTTTGGCTATCTCAAACAGCCCTGGTAAGAATGCTTTTAACCCGTTGTTCATCTACGGAGGTTCTGGTTTGGGTAAAACCCATTTGGCTCAGGCGATTGGTATTGAGATAACAAAAAAATTCCCAGACAAGATAGTTCTGTATGTTACAGCAAACAGATTCATGACACAATATATGGATGCTGTAAACGTTAAGAATAAACTTACAGATTTCCTTAACTTCTATCAGATGATAGATGTGCTTATTTTGGATGATGTGCAGGAATTTGCAGAGAAGCAGGGTACCCAGAATGCTTTTTTTCATATATTCAACCACCTTCATCAGAGCGGCAAGCAGCTTATTCTTACCTCTGATAAGGCTCCGGTAGATCTTATGGGATTGGAGCAGAGACTTCTTTCGAGATTCAAATGGGGACTTTCTGTAGAGCTTACTCCACCTTCTTACAATACTCGTCTTGAAATTCTTAGAGCTAAGAGTGCAAAAGATGGTATTCAGTTGCCTGAAGATGTGCTTGACTTCCTTGCATCCAAGGTGGTTGGCAGTGTTAGAGAGATTGAAGGAACACTTGTATCATTGATTGCACATGCAACATTGAGCAGGGATACCATTACAATGGAGCTGGCACAGAGACTAACTGAAAAGATCATCAGTTCAGTTTCTCAGGAGATCTCTTTGGACAGGATTCAGGATGTGGTTTGTGACTACTTTAATATCAACAGGGACATGATGCTCTCCAAAACCAGAAAAAGGGAGATTGTTCAGGCTAGGCAGATTGCTATGTATTTGGGAAGGAGCCTTACAAAAACATCACTTGCAGCAATAGGTGCACAGATAGGAGGGAAGGATCATGCAACAGTTCTACACGCTTGCAGTACAGTAAGTGACCTGATAGAAACAGACAGGAATTTTAAACAATATGTTTCAGATATAGAAAAGCTTTTAAAAGCTGAACAATAGAAAAAATGTATTAAATTTGAAAAAGTTTAATGCATTTTTTTTTATGGAGACAAAACAGATACTTGATTCCTTTAAGGAGATACTTACAATACCTCGTGAAAGTGGTCATGAGGAACATATTATAGCATATCTGCAAAATTTTGCAAAAGAGCATTCTCTTGAGTGTCATACAGATGCCATTGGTAATGTCCTTATCATAAGGGAAGCTGCACCGGGCAAAGAGAATGTACCTACAGTTGTATTGCAGAGCCATTCCGATATGGTATGCGAGAAAAACGCAGGTGTAGAGCATGATTTTACAAAAGACCCTATTAAAGCAGTTGAAGAGGATGGTTGGCTGATAGCTAAAGATACCACACTTGGTGCAGATTGTGGTATTGGAATAGCAGCCCAGCTTGTAGCGCTTACAGATCCTACCCTTAAATGTGGCCGCATTGAGGCATTGTTTACAGTAAGCGAAGAGACAGGTTTGGATGGAGCAATGGCTCTTGAGCCTGGTTTTATTACAGGAAAGACTCTTATCAACCTTGATTCTGAAGATGAGGGTGAGCTATTTATAGGTTGTGCAGGAGGAATTGATACAACTGCAAAATTCAAGTATACTACTTATCCTGCTACCAAAGATTATGTAAAATGTGAGTTCAAGATTTTTGGTGCAATGGGAGGACATAGCGGAGACGATATTGACAAGAATCGTGCGAATGCCAATAAAGTTCTTGCAAGATTCCTTTATAGGGTTTTGGCAAAACATGATATTGAGCTATACGAAATAGATGGAGGAAATAAGAGAAATGCCATTGCTCGAGAGGCTTATGCAGTTATTGGTTTTGCTAAGAGAGCAGAGAAATCTGTACTCAAGATATTTAGAGAAGTTCTTGATGAGGTTAAGGATGAGTACAAAGTTTCAGATCCTGCAGTTGATGGAGTTGCAAGGGAGGTAGGTATTCATGATGTCGAGGATGGAACTTACTTTGGTACACCTAAAAAAGCAATAGACAAGAATACTGCGGCATCATTGATTTATGCTCTATACAGTGCACCTCATGGAGTTCTTGCTATGAGCAACGATGTTAAGGGGCTTGTTGAGACCTCTACCAACCTTGCATCGGTAAAGATGCTTAAAGGTGGTATCATAAGGGTTGGAACCAGCCAGAGAAGTGCAATAAACAGCTGCCGCAGATGGGCTGCTGAGATGGTTGAGGCTTGCTTTGAGATGGCGGGAGCGACAGTAGCGCATGAGAGTGAGTATCCAGGATGGAAACCTAATGTAAATTCTGCTATACTTGAACTTTCAGTAGCTGCTTATAAAAAGCTATTTGGCGTTGAACCTGTAGTAAGGGCTATCCATGCAGGATTGGAGTGTGGCTTGTTCCTTGATAAATTCCCTGGATTGGATATGATTTCATTTGGTCCAACACTAAGGGGTGTACATGCTCCAGGTGAGCGTCTCGATCTTGCATCATTGGATAAATTCAGAATGCTATTGGAGGAGATATTGGTAACTTTGAAATAATTAAATACAACAGATATGAGCATTTTATTGGCACCATCTATGCTGTCTGCAAATTTTGGACAGTTGGATAAGGATGTGGAACTTGTAAATGAAGGAGCTGCAGACTGGTTCCACCTGGATATTATGGACGGAGTGTTTGTACCTAATATCTCTTATGGTTTTCCAGTTGTAAAAGCTATGGCTAAAAAAGCCAAAAAGCCTCTTGACGCCCACCTGATGATTGTAGATCCTGACCGCTACTTGTCAAATTTTGCTGACCTTGGAGTGGAGTGGTTGAGTGTCCATTATGAGGCGTGTACTCATCTTCACAGAACAATTCAGGCAATTAAGGCTCTTGGAATGAAAGCAGGTGTAGCTCTTAATCCCCACACTTCAATTTCTCTTATAGAAGATATTCTTATGGATGTGGATTATGTGCTTATCATGTCTGTAAATCCAGGATTTGGCGGACAGTCATTTATTGAGAATGCATTGGATAAGGTTCGCAGATTGAAGGAAATGATACAAGCTAAAGGGGCAAAATGCCTTATTCAGGTAGACGGTGGTGTTACAACAAAAAACGCCAGAGCTCTTGAGGAGGCTGGCGCTGATGTATTGGTTGCGGGCAGTGCAGTCTTTGGTGCACAGGACCCTATGGAAGCCATGAAACTTATAAGAGGATAAGACAGGCATAACCTACCAGAAGTCCTACAGCAATATTGATGAGCTTTGCTTTGGCAAAGCTCATTTTGCTTTCAGCCAGAAGCGGTAGGGCGCTGTGACCATCCTGTACAATTGAATTGACAAGGAGTACATAGAATGGAAGTACACCTTGTGCAAACAGAGTTACAAATACAAGATGCGGCCCCGATTCTGGAATTATACCTATCAGTACAGCTATAAGTATTACTATAGCCATATTGTTGCTTATCCAATGCTCAACATTCAAATATTGCATTCCTGCCTGACATACCAGTAGTGTACCAAAGGTCCAAAGGAAAATAGAAAGCATGTGCTTTTTAAGGACATGTTTCCATAGGTGATCTTTTATAAAATGTTCGCTTGCAGTAGCTGTAAAGAAAAGTGTAATGATGCTTATGATTGCAAATACTATATTTATACTCTTTTCATTCAGAATATTCAGCGTAACATTTGAATGTGCATGATGCTCTTCATGGTGGTGATGAGCTTCAACTGTATGGGTATGGCCATGTTCGCATACATAAGTTATATGCTCGGTTGCATCCCCTGCATGGCTATGATTATGGCCGCAGGCAAGGATGCCCATAATTACTGCAGCTATGAAACATGCAATACCAATAAGAATAATCACCCTCTCTTTGGATGGTTTGAGCATTACTTTATAAGACTCCAATTTAAAGATTGAAGGGATTTTCCTGTCATCAGCCTCTGCAGATACATGTATCTCAAAATCTTCTGGACAGAGACCTTCCTGAGGTTTTTTATAGAGTACATAATCTACAATAATTCCCGTAATGATTGCTATCACCAACAGGATGCCAAAAAGGATAAAGCCCTCCTTAGGGATCATTGCCATTATTACAAAGGCTTCATCTCCCGATGAACTTATCATCATGGCAACCAATGCTCCTAAACTGAGCAATCGGTGCGTATATAGAGAAACTGTAGCAAATCCACCGATACACCCAGGAATCATACCCAACAAAGACCCAAGTACAATCTGTTTGATTTTGGAATCTTTGATATGTGAAAACCATTTGCCGTGGGAGTGGATATTGAAGTACTCAATCATGAGCATCATAATCAATACCAGTCCTGTGATGAGTATGCTGTTCCTAAGAACATCAATTACCAAATGCCAGCTCATTACTTATCAAGATTTCTGTATCT
The DNA here is from genome assembly GCA_045613465.1 of Candidatus Egerieisoma sp. Taxonomy (GTDB): domain Bacteria; phylum Bacteroidota; class Bacteroidia; order Bacteroidales; family UBA932; genus Egerieousia. Next base: position 12,549 of record JAZLBB010000003.1, on the reverse strand, counting down.
CTCCAATAATTCTCCAGCAGCAATGAATGATTCCATCTTCCCTTCAAGAACGGCATCTTCGTAATCAGTCATAAGCTTTTCAATAACAGGATTCTCGTAGAAACTGTTCTTAAGAGACTCGTTGATGCTCTCGTACATCCAATATCTTGCCTGTTGCCTGCGCTTGTGCTCGTAGTATCCGTTTCCTTTTACAAGATCAAAGTACTCCTCAATCTTTGCAAGGATCTCCGGTAGCCCCTCTTTGGTTACAGAAGATGAGGTAAGGGCTGTAGGTACCCAGGTAGATTCAGTAGGAGGGAACAGATGCAAGGCGTTTGCATATAGGGCACGTGCCATAGAGGCTTTCTCCACATTATTGCCGTCGGCTTTTGTAATGGCAATCATGTCACTCATCTCCATAATACCTCTCTTAATACCCTGAAGGTCGTCTCCAGCTCCGCTCAACATAAGCAACAGGAAGAAGTCACTCATGGAGTGTACTGCTGTTTCTGATTGTCCTACACCAACGGTCTCAATAAATATGACATCGTAGCCGGCTGCCTCGCAAAGGATTACGGTCTCACGGGTCTTTCTTGCTACTCCACCCAAAGAGCCTGCGCTTGGGCTGGGACGTATAAATGCATTTGGATCATTACAAAGGGTTTCCATTCTGGTTTTGTCGCCTAGGATACTACCTTTGCTCTTTTCGCTACTTGGGTCAATTGCCAGAACTGCCAACTTGTGTCCTTTTGATGTTATAAAGCTTCCAAAAGCCTCAATGAAAGTACTTTTTCCGGCACCTGGTACACCTGTAATACCAATTCGCATTGTCTTTATGCCGCTTTTTACGGTATGTTCCTGACAAGCTGCAATAATCTTTTGGGCTACTTCCCTGTGGGCAGGGAGGCTGCTCTCTACCAATGTGATTGCCTGACTGAGGATTGTGGTGTTGCCCGACGTGATACCGGCCATATACTCCTCTACAGAAAGTAGTTGTGGTTTTTTCTTAAAAAAGTTCTTTATATATGGGTTTATTATAGGCGGTTGCTCCACACCTTCATTTACAACCAATGCTGTATCTGGATTTTCATGGCTTTTAGGAGGCCATTCTCCTGTAGTTGCACTCATATTTGTAATTTTTTCTGTCGGGATTAAAATCAGTTTACTTTTCCAACTATGAACAGGTTTACAAGTGGCCTGTTAGGGGAGTTGGTTACAAGTGTTATTGTGTATATTGCCTCTTCATTGCAAGCAGATGTGTCAAGAACTGCTTGTAATAAAACTTTTTCTCCTGGTTGGATTGTTTTTGGGGATGTAATCTCAACATCTTTGATGTTTGTGCATTCAATTTTGTGTATTACCAGTGGGGAATGTCCAGTGTTACGCAAATTGAAATGTGCTTTTACTTTTTCCCCTTTTTTTACTGTCCCAAAATCAAATGAACTGTTCTCCGCAAGAACCATTGAAGCTTTGTTTTTCTCCTCTTTGGTTAAAGTAGAGAAATTGTCTATGATCATTGTCTCAATCTCCAGCTTTGTAGATGCTTTAATGCCGTTAAACATCACATCTGCAGAGTATGTTGTATTTCCCCAGTGTGTTTCAGCTTTTGTATCTATCTCCCATTCAATCTCTTCTATTGAATTTGCCTTAACAATATTCTTTGGTGGAAGAGAGAGCTTGAGCCCTTTTGAAACATTTTCCCATAAAAGTTTTACATCCTTATTGGAGATGTTTGCTATGGTAAAGCTCCCTTTTTTGCTGTTCCCTTGGGCTATTTGTCCCCCTCTTATTACATTGTTTTTTACTCCAAGCGGACCGAATGTTACCGGGAACATATCTTTCATCGAACGTTCGTTCTCATATGCAAGACCTGTAATTCTTAAAATTATAGGTCTGCTTGAGGCTGATGTGTATACAGTAAGTGATTTGTCAAATGGGTAGGGCCCCTGATCGTTCAGATAAGTTACTTCTACCTTTCCGCTTTCACCTGGCATAATAGGCTTTTTGGGCCAATTTGGGGTTGTACAGCCGCAAGATGTAATTATGTTGTTTATAACAACAGGTTTATTGGATGTGTTCTTGAACTCAAAAGTGCAGTGTTTGGCCCCTTCTGATATGGAAATTTTGCCAAAGTTATGAACCCTTGAGGTAAATTCAATACCACCATTGGTACTCTCTTGTGCTTGAATACCAGATATATCTGCAATAATTATAAGCGCAGTTGCCAGTAATATGTATAAAATTTTCTTCATTCTAGATGCTTATCCTACAAAGATACAACAAAGAAACGAAAGTGAATGCGAAACAGGGAAAGAATGTTGTCTGTTAGCGATTTAACAGTGTTAGCCAAGATGTTACAGAGCCATCAAATGCCAATGAAAAGCCAAGAAATGACAGAGTTTCGTTACTATCCCGTTACTTTGATTCTCGGCTTTGAAAGATCGTTTTGATTGCTGTAACATATTGAATATTAATACTTGTTAGCAATTGCGGTCGCAAATATAGGAGTTTTTCTTATATCTTCGTTCATGTTTCGCTTCGGCTGATTCTTTTGCACCGATACGCTGTGTTCTGCTTACCGTCACTCAACTCTACAAGTAATAATTTCGCAAACAAAAAAAGTAGAGTTATGAGCAGAAGCACTTTCAGAGTATTATTTTATCTCAAACGCAATGCACCGAAGAAGAATGGGCTTGTGCCTGTGATGTGCCGTATCACCGTAAACGGCAAGATTTCCCAATTCAGTTGCAAACTGGATGTGGAGGAAGAGTTATGGAGTGTCAATCTCGGCAGAATGTCGGGAAGAAGCGTTGTTGCACAGGAAGCCAATCGAATGTTGGATAAAATCAGAGTGGGCATCAACAAGGCTTATCAGGAAATTATGGACAGAGATGGTTATGTGTCAGCCGAGAAAGTGAGGAACGCATTCTTGGGTATGGGGCAAAACCATAAGACTCTGCTTGCCATATTCCGACAACACAATGAGGATTATGCCAAACAAGTGGGCAAAATGACAAGCCAGCGCAGTTATTGGAAGTATTGTACCGTTTATAATCATTTGGAAGAGTTCATCAAACATCGCTACAAGGTCAGCGATATTACCTTGCGTGAACTATCCCCTGCATTCATCACCGACTTCGAGTTGTTTCTTCGTACAGAGAAGAACCATTGCACCAATACCGTATGGTCATATATGATGCCGTTCCGCAGTATCATATATACCGCCATCAATAACGGTTGGTTGTAGCGAGACCCATTCTATGCTTATCGCATCACAAAGGAAGAAACCAAAAGAGGATTCCTGACCAAAGAAGAAATCACTATGCTTATCAACGGAACATTCAAGAAGAAAAGTTACGAGCTGATTAGAGACCTTTTCATCTTCTGCTGTTTCAGCGGATTGAGTTGGAGGGATATGTACAATCTCACCACCGACCATCTACAGACATCGTTTGATGGGCATTTGTGGATTAAGACCAACCGACAGAAAACGGGAACAGAGACAAATATCCGATTGCTTGATACTGCCAAACATATCATCGAAAAGTACAGCGGAATGGCAGAGGGTAATAAACTGTTACCTGTACCCTGCTATGCCAATTGCCGACATGGAATAAAAGCGGTAGCGAAGCTATGCGGAATCAATAAGAACGTCTGCTGGCATCAAAGCCGACACAGCTATGCAACGACCATTTGCTTATCCAACGGTGTCCCCATTGAAACTCTTTCAAAACTGATGGGGCATACAAGCATACGCAGCACTCAAATATATGCTAAGATTACAGCCGAGAAAGTGAGCAACGATATTGAGAGCCTATCCAAACAGATAGAATCAATGGAGAGTTTCATCTGCAAAGCCATTTAATAACTACTCAAAACGGAACCAATATGAAAACAGAAAGAAATATCATAACAATGAATGAATACGGAAGAATCCATTTTCCTGACACAACAGCCAACGATATATGGATGAGCACAAATGAATTGATTGAACTGTTCGGTATCACATATTCGACTTTAATAGGCAATATCAAAGCCATATACAAAAGCGGAATCCTTGATGAATGCGAGGTGCAAAGGTGTATAAATATATCCAATGGAATAAGCATAGATGTTTATGCACTTCCCATGATTATTGCTTTATCGTTTCGTTTGGACACATTGGGAGCATACAAGGTAAGAGAGTGTGTAATGAACAAACTCACAAACAAGCCAAGAAACAGCATTCTGTTTTTGATTGTGCGTACGCACGAATGTATGAATGAAAGTGAGTATGGCTTAAATTGAAAATTTCATTCATACGCACCTTTTTGTCAATTCCCATCATACGTTCATTTCTCAATGGGTACAAAGGAATGTGCGAACCGTTTTTGAAACCTGCAAGCTCAAGCGGAAGACCGTTTTTTGAACAATCTTCCTCTCATCCTTCGAGAGTATTGTTCAAAAAAACTTGCATCTTTCAAGGTCGCACAAATAAAGTACCCATAGAGGAGATGACCGACCGATGGGAAATAGGAAATTAAGATGGATGGCAGAGCATGTATTGCTTCGCTATCCGTTTTTTGCATTTGAGAGGAAGAATCCCTCCCTCAAAGAAATAGTAAACGAGCGAGATATACAAAACTTGCTTTGATATTTCACAGCGAGTGCAGCATTTCTTTGCGGCAACGCAAAGAAACAAGAACCAACAATTCATTATTTGCCACAGACCGGTCGGCTTGCTGACCTGCCGGCTATACGACAGGCACGCATGCGAGCTATACGGTCTTATTGCTCGCAAACTTACAAACCGCCATATTGTTTACCGATGCTATGGAAATCCAGCCATTTACAAACCATGAATTGAGGCTTCAGGCTTGTGTTCTTCAGAACACAGCAAGGTATGTTTTCAGCCGCTCCGAATGAATTGAGCCGCTTCAAACTTGATGTTCGCAGGAACATGGCAAGGTATGTTTTGAGTAACTCAAAATTTTTCGGGTTACTCCCGAAAACCTTGCCGCATTCCGCGAACTTTTCCCTCCGAAGTCGGAAGAATTGAATGTTACACGATAAAATAACGCTGCTTTTTTATGTTTGTTGGCACAACAAACCCTCTATATCAAATTAAATAAGTATTTTTGTCATATGAAATATAAAAATTAGACAAATGGGAAAAGCAAAACCTTTCATTAAATGGGTTGGTGGAAAAGGACAACTCATTGAACAACTCGAAGCATTGCTTCCAGCTGACTTTGCTGAAAGGGAAGATGTTACTTACATAGAACCTTTTGTGGGAGGAGGAGCTATGCTCTTTTATATGTTGCAGACATATCCAAACATAAAGTCAGCCGTTATAAACGACATCAATCCTGATTTGACATTGTGTTATCAAGTAGTTAGGGATAATCCCACAGAATTGATAAAGTCTCTCAATGCAATTCAGTCTGAATATTTCAACTTGAGAACAGAAGAAGAACGCAAGATATATTTCCTTCAACAGCGTGAACTATTCAATTCTAAATCATTAAACAAAATAGATAATACAACATTGTTCTTTTTTCTCAATAGAACTTGTTTCAACGGACTTTATCGTGTAAATAAAGCTGGCAAATTTAATGTGCCATTCGGGAAATATACCACACCGACTATTTGTGATTCTGCAACAATTTATGCAGACTGCAAACTATTACAAAAGGTCGATATTATGACAGGGGATTTTGAGCAAACTTTTGCAAAAATTAAAGGAAATACTTTCTTTTATTTTGACCCTCCTTATCGTCCTCTTAGTAATACTTCAAGTTTTAATGATTATAGTAAGGAGGATTTCAATGATGATGCTCAAATTCGCCTAAAACTATTTTGCGATCGTTTAAGTGAGAATGGAGTTAATTTTATGCTTAGTAATTCCGATTGTTTGGGTAAAGATGGAACGGATCGTTTCTTTGATGACTTATTCATGGATTATAGAATAGAAAGAGTATGGGCTTCAAGAAATGTAAATGCGATCGCTTCGAAAAGAGGAAAATTAACTGAACTTCTAGTTCGAAATTATAACTATGTTGATGCACTACTTGATAATTTATGATTATGAAATATCTTGAGATACAGTCCAAAGAACGTTTGAAAATATTTACAAAGAATGTTTTGTACACAAATAGAGGTTTTAACTATTATGTAGATTGGTCTAATATTGATGGATATCAAGAGTTTCAAGTTGAGATTCATGCTTTAGATATATTGATTCATTGTAGTGATGAACTGTTCTATGATAAATTTTCGGATCTTATTTTAAAACTTCCTAGTGTCATATTATTGTTCCCATATCTATTTGGTCTTGCTAAGAGTGAAAGAGAAAACTTATATAAAGGCAAGGAAAATTTAATACTAATTCAAGAAGAGCTAGATAAAAACGATTATTTGGAATTTAAATTTTCTAAAGCAGCTATTAAAAATCTTAATAAGGAAAACATAAAGGAATATTATGATTTCTTTGTTCAAATGGGATTGAAGCATCTCTATCAAAATATAATAGAGAAAAGTACATTAGACTACATTGCTGGTGTTTTGGTTGGAATGGATTCAAATGGACGTAAAAACAGAGGAGGAAAAGTTTTTGAGTTGGCATGCCAGCCTCTATTTGAAAAAATATGTAAAGAACATAATCTGCAATTTTTTTCTCAAAAGCAATTTAAAATTCTTGTTGAATTAGGTTTTGATATAGGTCAAGATATTGCAGACAGAAAAGCAGATTTTATCATTTTTGATGCAACCCAAAAGAAAGCCATCAATTTTGAAGTCAATTTTTATAATGGGACCGGTTCTAAACCTGAAGAAATTATTGATTCTTATATTAATAGACAAAATGATTTATTGGCAAATGGTATTGACTTTGCTTTAGTTACAGATGGAAGATGTTGGGAATCTGCAACAAATCAATTGGAAAAAGGTTTTAGACATTTAGAATACTTATTAAATTTCTATATGTTGAAACATGGTATGTTAGAGGAAATTATATTGAAGATATTTGACAAATGATAAAATCATATTATAAATCTCCAAATCATGATTTTACCCTATTACATGGTGATTGTTTTCAGTTGCTACGCGAATTTGATTTCAAATTCAGTTGCATCTTTGCCGATCCGCCTTATTTCCTCTCAAATGGAGGAATAAGTGTTCAGTCAGGAAAGATTGTAAGTGTAAATAAAGGCGAATGGGATAAGGGTAAAAGTCAACAAGACATGATGGATTTTAATATGGAATGGCTCAGCCTTTGTCGGGACAAACTCAAGGACAACGGTACCATTTGGATTTCTGGGACCTACCACAATATTTTTTCCGTAGCCAATTGCCTAATTGACTTGGGTTATAAAATACTGAATGTAGTGACGTGGGCAAAGACCAATCCTCCTCCCAATATTTCATGTCGTTATTTTACCTATAGTACTGAATTCATCATTTGGGCTCGCAAGAGTGAAAAGAAAGCCCACTATTTTAATTATGAATTAATGAAGCATATAAATAGCGACAAACAAATGTCAGATGTCTGGCATTTGCCTGCTATAGCCTCTTGGGAAAAATCTTGTGGAAAACATCCTACTCAAAAGCCATTAGCATTATTGGCAAGAATTATAATGGCATCCACACAACAAGAAGAATGGGTGCTTGATCCTTTTTGTGGAAGTTCGACTACAGGCATAGCTGCCAATCTGCTTAGACGACGTTATCTAGGTATTGACCAAGAAGAACAGTTTATAGAAATGAGTAAAAATAGACGTGAAGAATTAGAAAATCTACAAACATACCATAAGTATCGTTCCAAAATCAAAGATATTCAATTTATGGATTCTTTGTACCCTTCAATAGTAAAAGAGGATTCGAATATAATTTATGGAGATTTACCATTCTGATTTTTTATAAGGCATCATTATGATATTCAGTTAGAGGACTTGATAGCAAAATGATTTTACAAGCCTCTAATCCGAATATCCATATGCGTCATTTCACCTTTATTAAGTTATTAATAGGGATTATCTTGTTTTTAGTGTATTCTGACAAAGTATTTTTGACAGCTGAAGTTTCTTGAAAATACTTAACGTTATATAATCCTGATGAAATTTGAATTTTTGGATTATATCCTGAACTATTTATATTAACAATATTTGTTTTCATTTTAATTTTCATGTTTCCAACCTTCAAATGTTCGATTGTCTGCAAGACTTGTTTGTGGAGACATTCCTGGAGCTGGTACAAATGATTGTTTTATTAATTCACCTTCGCTAACATATACATCAGAACCATTTACAATAGATTCAATAAGTCCTCTTCTGAATGAATATTGAAGACGCTGTGATGTGTTTAATAAAATCGCAGGATTATATGGATTTTCCAATTCTAATTCATTACTTATATCATCATAAATTTGCTTAATTATGGAGTATAAATCCATTGAAGGCTTTTCTATATTTAATCCTAAATTTTCTTGTGCTTCTTTTCTTCGAATAGAATAATCGTGACTTCCTGATTCACTACATAGAAATTTTATTATAGCATCTTCTTTTTCTGCACCCAAGTTTTGATACTTCATTAACTTTCTTGCCAACATCTGAATTTGACTTTTAGATTTATAGACCTGTCCTAAAGTCAAAGGATGAATCTTTTCGGATAGATTTAATAATATCTCCGTCATATTTCTTTGGTTTGTTATACCAAAATCCCTTTTTGCCATCTCTATATATGCATTGACAAATTCAACACTGACAGGAACTTTTGCATTAGGGTCTGAAACACCTGGTATCATTGGATTCAATGGTCCATTAATACTTGGATCAATAGGACCCAATGAAGCTTGCTTTGTCATAATTAACTTATCTGCACCTAAACTTATCAATGTACCTGAGCTAAAACAATTAGAGGGTATGATAACTTCAAGTTCTTCACAAAAACTTCTAATTAGATTAACTAAACTCCAAGCCGTAAGAGTATTACCACCATTAGTGTATAAAAACAATGATATTTTTTGTGTATCACCGATTTTATCTAAATGCTCTGAAAATTTCGGCAAGATATCATTCGCAATTTGTGTCTCAAGTCCTTGTCGTGTACTTGTGATATATACTAGCAATTTGGAATTTCTTTGCCTTTCTAACTGATTATAGAGTTCTAATCTATCTGCTCTCATATACAATCTATTAATAGATACATTAACGAGTACAAAAATACAATATTTACCTGAGATAATGCTTTTGTTCTCTTATTTTTTTGCTGTATCAAGAACAATTCATACTTTTATGTCAGAGTTGTTTGACAAAGCATAACGCAGAAGATTGGTGTAATCCTCAAGTCGCCAAATCGTTACCAACAACTTTCTACCATAGCATTCGCTATTTGTGTATCAATCAGATACAGGATAATTGTTTATCTATGACAAAGATAGTGAAAAAACACTAAATTTGTAGTGAAAAATAATCCTATATAATATGAAACCACTATTTAAACTATTAGTTGTAGCGGTTGCAATTCTTGCAGCCGGATGCGGTAGCAAATACCAGTACGAGACAGTTAAAGGTGATTTGCTGAATACTAAGATTTATACCCTGGACAATGGCCTTAAGGTATATATGACTGTAAATCCAGACCAACCACGCCTTCAGACTTATATTGCCGTTAAGGTAGGTGCTAAAAATGATCCAAGTGAGACAACTGGTCTTGCACATTACTTTGAACACCTTATGTTTAAAGGCTCCGAGAGTTTTGGTACCAGTGACTACGCTATGGAGAAACCTCTATTGGATCAGATAGAGAAAGAATTTGAGGTATACCGTACCCTAACTGATGAGAAAGAGAGAGCTGCTGCATATAAAGTTATTGACAGTCTTTCTTATGAGGCTTCAAAATACTCTATCCCTAATGAGTATGACAAACTTATGGCTGCTATTGGAGCACAGGGGACAAATGCATATACCTCTTATGATCAGACTGTATATGTGGAGGATATCCCAAGTAACCAGATTGAGACATGGGCAAAAATTCAGGCAGACCGCTTTGAGAACAATGTAATCAGAGGATTCCATACAGAACTTGAAACTGTGTACGAGGAGAAAAACATGTCCCTTACCCAAGATAGCAGAAGAGTCCTTGAGGCAATGTTGGCAGAGTTGTTCCCTAACCATCCATACGGACAGCAGAGTGTACTTGGTACCCAGGAGCATCTGAAGAATCCATCAATCACCAACATTAAAAACTACCATAAAGAGTGGTATGTTCCAAACAACATTGCAATTTGTGTATCAGGAGATTTTAATCCCGACGAATTCGTTGAAATTATTGAGAAATATTGGGGCGATTTTCAGCCTAACAAGGACCTTAAAAAACTTCAGTTCCCACAGGAGCAACCTCTTACAGAGCCTGTGAAAGTTGTATTGGAGGGACAGGAGGCACCATTACTTTATGTAGCGTGGAGACTTCCTGCTGCAAAATCTGAGGATATGCCTGCCCTTACAGTCCTTGAGAATATCCTTAACAACGGTAAAACAGGTCTTATAGATGTAAATATTAACCAGGCGCAGAAAGTTCTTGGCGGAGCAGCCGGCGGTGTACAGACCTTTGCAGACCATTCATGTTTCCTTTTGAGGGGTAGACCAAAGCAGGGCCAGACTTTGGAACAGGTACAGGAACTTTTGCTTGAGCAGATAGAGCTTCTTAAAAAAGGTGAATTTGACGAGTCTATGATTGCATCTGTAGTAAATAACTATAAGAGATACAGAATGCAGAACATGCAGAAGAACTCGTTCCGTGCAGACCAGTTTGTGACCTCATTCATTTATGATATTCCTTGGGCAAATATGGTTGCTGAGCTTGATAATATGGCTAAAGTAACCAAAGATGATGTTGTAGCAATGGCAAACAAATATCTTACAGATGGTTATGTGTCTATTCATAAAGAGCAGGGTAAAGCTCCAGCAACAGCGGCAATAAGCAAACCTAAGATTACCCCAATTCTGACAAATAGGGATAAACAGAGCCAGTACTTGCAACAGATTCAGGCAGAAGCAGCTGCAGCACAGCCAATTGATCCGGTGTTTGTAGATTTTGCCAAGGATATGCAAAGAGGAACTGCAAAAAGCGGTATGGAGGTCCTTTACAAGAAAAATACTGCAAATGAATTGTTTGAACTTGAGTTCATGATAGATTTTGGTGCAAATGACAATAAGAAAATCTCTATTGCATCTGAGTACTTCGACTACCTTGGTACTGCACAGAAAACAGCAGACGATATAAATAAAGAGCTATATGCTTTGGCTTGTGATGCACATGTAACTGTAGGTAGGGAGAATATATATATTACTGTATACGGTTTGAACGAGAATATGGAGGCTGCCCTTGCAATCATTGAAGATAAGATTGCAAATGTTGTTGGAAATGATGTTATTCTTGCAAACCTTAAAGCAGATGTTTTAAGACAGAGAGCCAATACTAAAACCAACCAGAGAGCTTGCTACTCTATGCTTACCCAGTATATAAACTATGGTAAGGATAATCCTGCCACAAATGTACTTTCTAATAAAGAGATTCAGGCTCTTACATCAGATGAACTTCTTGCTGAGTTGAGAAGTGCCATGGGTTATGAGCAGAAAGTAACATATTATGGACCTATGGAGATGGAACAGGTTATTGGGGTTGTAAATAAATACCACAATGTTCCTGAAACATTGGCGGCATATCCTGACAAGAAAGAGTATAAGCTTCAGCAGGTAACTGAGCCTAAAGTAGTTGTTGCGCCTTACAATGCAAAACAGATTTACATGATTTCGTACTCAAATACAGGTGAGGTATATGATCCTGCAAAAACTCCAATTGTAAATATGTATAATGAGTATTTTGGTGGTGGTATGAATTCTATTGTATTCCAGGAGATGCGTGAAGCAAGAGGTTTGGCTTATTCTGCAAATGCAAGATATTCTACTCCGGCAAAAGCTGGTGATACTTACAACTTTACCTCATTCATTGCTACACAGAACGACAAGATGATGGATGCTGTAAATGCTTTTGATGAAATCATTAACCAGATGCCGGTATCAGAGGCTGCATTCAATATTGCAAAAGAGAATATTGTAGCAACCCTAAGAACCAACAGAGTATTGGGAGCAGATGTTATCAACTACTGGCTGAATCTTCAGAAACGCGGTTTGAGTGAGGATCCCGATAAAGAGTTGTTTGAGAAAGTGCAACAATTTACTTTGCAGGATGTTATAAACTTCCAGGAGCAGGTAATCAAGGATAGAAAGTATGTGATTGGTATCCTTGGTACAGAGAAAGATCTTGATATGAAGGCCCTCAAACCTGCAAAATACGGAAAAGTTGAGAGAGTTTCATTGGAAGATATTTTTGGATACTAACAACAATGTTATTATCTTTGCGCCGGTTTAAACACATTACAAACAATAAAAATTAAAGTCATGGCTTACAAAATTACAGAGGATTGCGCAGCTTGCGGTACTTGTATTGACGAGTGTCCAGTAGGTGCTATTTCAGCAGGCGACATTTACAAAATTGACGCTAACATGTGTACTGATTGCGGTACTTGCGCTA
>JAZLBB010000002.1:0-29381 GCA_045613465.1 Candidatus Egerieisoma sp. | reverse complement strand
CCCCACCTATACTCATCCGGCATTTTGCGCCAACCCGCAACAACTGGATTTCTATCCAAATACGCAATAGTAGCCAACAACCGTTCAAAAGAATCAATCCTGATAATCTCCGCCGGAAGAGTATGGACATACCCCTTTAAACCATACCTGGAATAAATATACCTGCCCGTAAGATTCTTATACCTGAGAATGAACTCCTTACACTGAGGCATAGAACCATGTAGAATAAAATGCACATGATTGTCCATAAGCACAAAAGTCACAAGTTTCACCCCTGAAACCACAGCACAAATACCCGACCTGTTAACCCCAGCCACAAAGTCGGAATCATCCTTAAACAACCAGTCCAAAGACGCACCATCAGTACAAACATGATAAAACCCTGCCGAACCACCCTCAAAAGAATACCTTTCCACCACAATAAACAGAAATGTCTGGCCTACCCAAATCCTTCCCTCCAATTCCACCCAGGCCATATTGGCAGACACATGAAGTCTCTACAAAGATTGCAAATAATTTGTTGATATACAAACATTTTCTTAACGCTTGCCACCTGCTCTCCCAGCCTCTTGCCAAGACAACGGCACGCTCAACCCCCTCCACGCCCCACTCCAGCCAACACTCCCCGTGCCATCCATAGAGAAATCCCACGAGTGGCACGCTCTTCACCGCCTACATATACCTCCAAACAAGATTTAGCGTACCATCGTCTTGGCGGAAACCCCTTCAAAAAATTATTTCACATCCACACAGCCCTCAACTCCTTCTGCAAACTCACGCTATCTGCAAACACACCCTTCAACGTATCAGACACCTCCTCTCACCGCAAACCACAAAAAACAAGCCCCGCTACCTCATCCCGAAGCTGCAGGGCTCACCCGACTTAACCTAAGTTTAAATTTCATTTATCCTTCCTTCGCACCTCGGCATAACTTGTGCAAGCACAGTTCTGGTTTTTAGGACAAGTTCTTATATCTCCAGCGCTTCTGCAACTACAAAGGTACTGCCGCCAATGAATGTAAAATCTTCTTTGGCAGGGGTAAAGCCTTTAAGGAATGTTGCTATATCTGTTTTAACCGCTTCTCCTTTAAAACCATAAGTGTGCATCTTTTCTGCAAGTTCCAATGCAGGAAGTGCCCTTGTCCCTCTGGCATTGACAAAATAATAGTATGCATCTTTGGGCAGGTATTCTACCACAGCTTCAAGATCTTTGTCTGCAACAACGCCAAAGATCATGTAAAAATTGCTTTGAGGATATTGTGCTTTCTGTTTTTTAGCAGTTGCCTGTATCTGAGGCCCCAAAACTTTAAACCCGTGGGAGTTGTGACCTGTATCGCATATAATCAACGGCTCGCTGCAAAGTGTTTCCCATCTGCCCCTAAGGCCTGTAATAGAAGCTGCATTGCGGATGTTTTCATATATTCCAGTTGTAATTGCTTCAAAATCTTTAGACAGCAACCATAATGCAGTGCATACACCTTTAAGATTTTTTTCCTGACAGGCTCCTTTCAAATCCAATTCTCCTCCAATCAGATTACTGTACATCTTTTCTATAAAAGGATTTGTCTGTACCATCTCCTCTGCAAAATATATTGGTGCGCCAACTTGTGCGGCCTTTTCTTTGAATACAGTTTCCACCTCGGGAGCCCCTTTTTCGCTTATAACTACAGGAATTCCCGGTTTGATGATTCCGGCTTTTTCACCTGCAATTTGTGGGAGTGAGAAGCCCAGATGATCGCAGTGATCCAATCCAATATTGGTAATTACTGACAGAACGGGGGTGATGATATTGGTAGAATCCAGTCTTCCTCCCAGTCCGCACTCTATTACTGCAATATCTATATGCTCGTGGGCAAAATATGCAAACGCAAGGGCGGTTGTAATTTCAAAAAAACTGGCACCGAGCTCTACAAACTTTTCTTTATACTCCTGCAGGAAGCTGTACACAAATTCCTGGGATACCATTTGACCATTAACTTTAATCCTCTCCCTAAAGTCTACCAGATGTGGAGATGTATAGAGCCCAACCTTGTAGTTCTTCTGCAAGGCGGCAGCAATCATATGGCTTGTTGATCCCTTGCCGTTTGTACCTGCAACGTGGATGGTTTTAAACTTGTGGTGAGGATACTCAAGAAGCTTATCAAGAGACTCCATTGTCTCAATTCCCGGTTTGTACGCCACTTTCCCAACTTTTTGGTAAGATGGGAATCTGTTGAATATGAATTCTATCTCCTGTTGGTATTCCTGTTGTGTCATCTGATTGTAAAACTTGTCGGGCAAAGGTAATAAATAACACGCCCGAATCAAACTCATTCAAATTTTGATTCGGGCGTGTTATTTAACCTAAAACTTAACCTATGAAAAAACTATTCGTAATAAGTTTTTGCAAACAGCGTGCCAAAGATTGTTTAAGGTAAATAAATTTGCAAAAAAAGAACAATTTTCAGGCTTATTTGCTCCAGCTCTCAATCTTGTCTTTTGCGAAGAAGTAGTAAACGCCAACTCCTATCCATCCTGTTAGAAGAAGAAGTACAGACCATACTATTTTCCATCCATTACTGATATTTTTCTTAAGGATCTCCAGTACTGCTTTGATAGCTAAAACTACACCAATAAGCCAAATGATAACACCCATGATTATATTTTTTTAAGATTGATTAAATTTGCATTAACTCTACAAATATAACAATATTTATGAAACATATAAACAGGAGAGGCAGCTATTCTGTAAAGGTGGATGCCCTGAACAAATATTTTGGAAAAGACAATCTTATCCCTTTATGGGTGGCAGATATGGACTTCAGTACCCCAGATTGCGTAAAGGAGGCCTTGCAGCAAGTATTGGACGGTGGAGTTTACGGGTATAATTTTATTCCCGACAATTATTTCCCTACTATAGCCCAATGGCTTAAGAGAGTTCAGAAATGGGAAGTGCAGACAGATTGGTTGACATTCATTCCTGGTATAGTAAAAGGAATAGGTTATGTGATAAATTATTTCACAAAACCGGGTGATGGAGTAATTGTGCAGCCGCCAGTGTATCCTCCTTTTTTGAATGTTCCTAAAGGGAATGGAAGGAAGCTTGTCTATAATCCTCTTGTAAGAGTTGAGGATGCAGGTGCTCCTGGATATAGGATGGATTTTGACAATTTAAGGGAGATATGTAGTAAGGGTGATTGTAAGCTGCTTATACTCAGTAATCCTCATAATCCTGGTGGTATAGCATGGGATGCAGATACTCTTAGGGAACTGGCTGCAATCTGCAATGAGTACAATATTTTGGTAATTGCAGATGAGATACACGCAGATATGCCGTTGTTTGGGAATGAACATATTCCTTTTGCAAGTGTTAGTAAAGAAGCTGCCCGGATAAGCATAACTTTTGGCGCCCCTTCAAAGACCTTTAACATGGCTGGCATAGTAAGTTCGTTTGCAGTTGTTCCAAATGAAGAGATAAGGGAGCCATTTTATAAATGGTTAAGTATAAATGAGCTGAGCAGTCCAACAATTTTTGCCACACTTGGAGCAATTGCAGCATATACAAAAGGAGAAGACTGGAGAATGAAGATGTTGGATTATATTGAGGGTAATGTTGTATTTGTAGAAGATTTCTGCAAAGAGCATTTTGCTGGAATGGTTAAACCAATAAGACCTTTGAGTTCGTTCCTCATTTGGTTGGATTGTCGTGAACTTTCAAGCAAACTGTTTGGGTGTGTAAATCAGCAGATGCTTGTGGATCTGTTTATAAACAGAGCTGGCTTGGCATTGAATGATGGAGCAACTTTTGGACCTGGAGGAGAGGGATATATGAGATTGAATGTAGGTTGTGGTCTTGAGATGTTGCAGGAGTCTATGAATAATCTTAAAAAGGCGGTTGATGAGTACTAAGAATCCTCTTCCTGGAATAAGTGTTGAACTGCCGGAGATTAAGGCCGGATTTCCTTCTCCAGCTCAGGATTATGTGGAAAACGGCATTGACCTTAATAGAGAACTTGTCAAGAACCCATCTAGTACATTTTTTGGAAGAGCGAGAGGCTCTTCAATGATGGGGGCAGGCATATATGATGGAGATTTGCTTATTATAGACAAATCTTTGGAACCTAGGGAGGGTGCCATTGCTGTATGCTTCATTGATGGGGAGTTTACTCTAAAAAGGATTCATTTTGAAAGGGTAGACGGGCAAGTTGTGGCCATATGGTTGCAACCCGAGAATGAATCGTTTGCCCCAATAAAGGTAACCCAGGACAATCAGTTTGTCATTTGGGGAATAGTAACCCATTCGGTAAGAAGTTTCTGAGTTCTTTTCCCGACAGGTATGAATTGTCGGGATAAAGATTTCCTCTGCATATATGAATATGTTAGGTGTTGTAGACTGTAATAATTTCTTTGTTTCATGTGAGAAGGCCTTCAATCCTGCATTGGAGGGGAGGGCTGTTGTTGTCCTTTCCAATAATGACGGGTGTGTGGTTTCCAGGAGTCAGGAGGCTAAAGATATTGGGATAAAGATGGGTATGCCTGCATATCAGATGGTGGAGCAGATGGGGTTGAGGGTGATCACTGCAGAGGAGTTGAAGGAACGTAAAGGAAAGAGTTTCCCATTAGTGGCATTCAGAGGGGAAGTAGTGGCATTTTCAAGCAACTACAAGTTGTATGGCGACATGAGTCGCAGGGTGATGCAGTTATTGCAAGAGATGGTGCCTTGTATGGAGATCTATTCTATAGATGAATGTTTTGTCTCGTTTAAAGGGATGAGTGCAGAACAGATTGGGGCAAAGGCTCAAGAGATAGTTTATAAGATACGTAAGTATACCGGTATTCCGGTGTGTGTAGGTATTGCTCATACCAAAACCCTGGCAAAGGTTGCAAACAGGTATGCAAAGAAGTTCAAGGGGTATAACGGATGGTGCATGATTGATAATGAGGAGAAAAGGGTAAAGGCTTTACAAGGGATGGAGATTGGGGATGTTTGGGGTATCGGGCGCCGTTATGCCAAGTTCCTTAAAGGGGAAGGGGTAGCTACGGCATATGCATTTACTTGTAAGAGCGGTTGGTGGGTGAAGAAAAATATGGGTATTGTTGGTCTCAGGACTCAAATGGAGCTCAATGGGGAGGCTGTAGCGCAGCTGGATATAAGAGAGGAGAAAAAGTCCATTACTACCAGTAGAAGTTTTGGAGAGATGGTTTCAACATTGGAGGAGTTGGAGAGTGCGGTTTCCAATTTTGCATCATCGTGTGCAGCAAAGCTCAGACAGCAAGGATCGGTGGCGGGATGCATTACAATCTATATCCTTACCAATTTTTTCAGGGAGGATCTTCCTAAGTATTATAATAGTATAACCCTTATGTTCCCTGAGGCTACAGACAGTACAATGGATATGGTATCGCATGCTTTAAAGGGGTTGAAACAGATTTACAGGAAAGGATATCTTTATAAGAAGGCAGGGGTAATAGTGGAGGATATTGCTCCCAATACCGGTGTGCAGCAGAATTTATTTGAACAGACAGATACGGAAAGGATGAAATGTATAAATGCGGTTCTGGACAGTGTAAATGCAAGGTATGGGCGCAATGCCCTTAAGATTGCAGTGCAGGGTGGATTAGGACAGCAGGGTGAGGATAAATGGACAATGAGGAGCAACAGTCTCAGTGGCAATTATACAACAGACATAAAGGATATCATAGATATTAAGGTGTAATTGTTATCTTTGTTGCCTTAAAAAGTATAACCCGGCACCAGCAGGGTGCCACAATAGAATTTTATGGAGAAAGTAAGTTACGCATTGGGAATGAGCATTGCCAACAACATTATGGCAAGCGGTGTAAACGGATTGAACGTAGAGGAATTTGTTAAGGCTGTAAAGGCTACTTTGGCAGGTGAGCAGCCAGCAATGAGTGTTGCAGAGGCTCAGCAGGTTCTAAATGATTATTTTACAAAATTGCAGGAGGAGCAGACTGCAGCCCTTAAGAAGGAGGGAGAGGAGTTCCTTGCTCAGAATGCAAAAAATGAGGGAGTTGTAACACTTCCAAGCGGTTTGCAGTACAAAGTGCTTAAATCTGGCAACGGTGCAACCCCTAAAGCATCAGATAGTGTAGAGTGCCACTATGAGGGTCGTCTTATCAGCGGTACTGTATTTGACAGCTCTTACCAGAGAGGTGAGACTGCAACCTTTGGCGTTACTCAGGTAATTGCAGGTTGGGTTGAGGCTCTTCAGTTAATGAAAGAGGGTGACAAATGGCAGCTTTTCATCCCTTACAACCTTGCATACGGTGAGAGAGGTGCAGGTGCACAGATTCCTCCATATGCAACCCTTATCTTTGATGTAGAGTTGGTTAAGGTAAAATAATTCTATCCTTATCTTTATAGTAAGGGGGTGATTCAAATTTTGAGTCACCCTCCTTGTTTATTTCTGTATAGGATACACTTCAGTTATGTCCAGTACCTTGCCGTTGCGGTCGAGCAAGGTGAGAGTCATTTTCTTTGGGGTAACCTTCATGTGCATTGCACTTATGGTCTTTCCACCTTCGGTCCAACGGAATTTTATTTTGTCGGGATTATAATCCAAAGGTTTTGTAAGGTCACATTCAGATCCTCTCTCATTGTCTGATGATGTTGTCTGAATATATACTGTCCCTTTTCCCGGCTCAACAACCTGGTTATTATATAACGGATGGGTACTCATATATATGTGGTTGTTACCGGCCAGTGCAAGAGTGATTCCAAGCTCATCAAACAGTTTGCTCCATCTTGGATATTGGGAATCCTTGCCATTAGCTCCAAAAAACCATTGGTAGTGTTCGCATACCACTTTATAACGGGATGGATTCTCCTTTACTACCTGACGAACCCAATCCTGGGCAGCCTGTAGCCCCTCTTCGCTCCTCATGTTCTCGTTGTTGAGCATTATAAAGAGCACATCTCCATATTTGAAGAAATAACATACACCCAACTCTCCAGGATAGCCATTGAGGGGATAAGCTGCTGCATCTCTGAAAAATTTGTTTGTATTTCCTTTGTTGGTACGGGTCATGTTGTCATGGTTGCCGTTTACACCTGCCCACATATAGTTGTGGAATGGTTTTTCGGTGTAAAGGTTCTGCCAGAAAGAGTAGCTGCCGCCCCATGCTGTAATGTCTCCAAGGTGAAGAACCCAATCGAATGGTTTTCCGTACTGCTCCACAGTTGAAATCATGTCCATAGCAGCTTTTGTTCTGCCATATAAAGGGGAGTAGGCATGAAAATCAGAAATTATACAAGCTTCCCACCTCTTGCGTCCAGATGTCTTGAAGTAATGCACATCACTGGTATCTCCCCCTGCAATAATTCTGTATCTGTATTTTGCATTCTTTTTAAGGTCCTTTAAAGAGGCATTGAACTTATTGATTTTTACATCTTCATAGATATTCTTGCCATTTGCCAGTTTTGAGTAGATGCTGTCGTATGTTGTGCAATATACACCATAGAATACTTTACTTTTGGAATTCTTCCAGCCAAAGTCCCCATATTTTGTATACTCTAGAGTAGCCTTTGTAATATTCTTGTCTGTTGCCCAGCTGATGTTCATCTCCTTTTTAGGATTCTCTGCGGGAGACGCAGTTATGCTATAGGCACCACTCTGTGCAAAAGTGGCGCTTGACAGCGCCACCATTATGCAAATTGTTAAAATGAATCTCATCTTATTTTACCATTCCAAATTTTTTAAGCAAAGCATCAGGCTCCGGATCTCTTCCGCGGAAGTTTCTGTAGATAACATCTGCATCCTCAATGCTTCCTCTTGAAAGGATCTCTTTGCGGAATTTCTCAGCTATCTCCTCATTAAAGATGCCATTTTCTTTAAATACCTGGAATGCATCAGCCTCAAGAACCTCTGCCCATTTGTATGAGTAGTAACCTGCAGCGTATCCACCGCTGAAGATGTGTCCGAATGATGGTGAGAATGCTGTCTCAGGTACATCAGGCATAAGGGCACATGCTTTAACAGCCTCTTTCTCAAATGATACTACATCTGCAGCAGGAACCTCAGATACAACGTGCCATGCCATGTCGTTTATACCAAACTGAAGCTGTCTTACGCTTGCGTATCCGCTGTTGTAGTTCTTTGACTCAATAATCTTGTCAATAAGCTCATCTGGAATTACCTCGCCAGTCTTATAGTGTTTTGCAAATGAAGCAAGATACTCTTTCTCGGTAGCCCAGTTCTCCATAATCTGAGAAGGCAACTCAACAAAGTCTCTTGCAACGTTGGTACCTGTAAGTGAACCGAATTTTCCTTCAGCAAGAATTCCGTGCAAAGCGTGGCCAAACTCATGCAGGAATGTGGTAACCTCGTAGAAAGTAAGCAAAGATGGCTCTGTCTCGGTTGGTTTGGTGAAGTTGCATACAATTGAAACATGAGGTCTCTTCTCTGTCTTGCCGTCTTTTGTAAAGCTCTGCTCACGGAACGAAGTCATCCATGCTCCACCACCTTTACTCTCTCTTGGGAAGAAGTCTGCATAGAACAATGCCATATGTCTGCCATTTGCATCGGTAACATCGTATACAGTTACATCAGGATGGTAACCAGGGATATCTTTTGCCTCTGTGAAATTAAGTCCATACAAGGTATTTGCAAGTGAAAATACAGCCTCTTTTACATTCTCAAGCTTGAAATATGGTTTTAGAACCTCATCATTAAGGGAGTACTTCTCCTTCTTAAGCATCTCTGAGTAGTAAGAGAAATCCCATGGCATAAGCTCACCTTTAAAACCATTAGCTTTAGCATAGTTTGCAACAGCTTTTACATCTTTCTTTGCAAAAGGCATTGATTTCTCAAGCAAATTGTTCAAGAATGAATTTACAGTGTTTGCATCTTTAGCCATTCTGTCTTTAAGGGCCATATCAGCATAAGTGTTGTAGCCAAGAATATTTGCAGCCTGAATTCTCAAATCTACAATCTGTTTTATAATCTCAAGGTTGCTTGACTCACCTCCAATACATTTTGAGTTGTATGCTTTCCAAAGTTTCTCTCTAAGTTCTCTGTTCTGGCTGTACTGCATGAACGGACTGTAACTTGGCTGTTGAAGAGTAATTACCCAACCCTCAAGATTTCTGTTTTTAGCCTCAAATGCAGCTGCATCTTTTACAAAGTCTGGAAGACCTGCAAGATCATCCTCATTGGTGATGTGCATAATGAAAGCATTGGTAGCAGCAAGGGTGTTTTTTCCAAACTTCAAGGTAGCAAGGGATAGCTCCTCCTGAATTTTGCTGTATTTAGCCTTGTCCTCATCAGAAAGGTTTGCGCCATTGTCTGCAAATCCTTTATATGTTTCTTTAAGCAATTTAGCCTCCTCAACATCAAGGTCTAGAGAATCTCGCTGCTCATATACAGCTTTTATTCTCTCAAACAATTTGCTGTTAAGCATAATTGAAAGTGAGTATTCTGTCATCATAGGAGAAATCTGCTCTGCAATCTCCTGCATTCTAGGGCTTGTATTTGCCTCATTGAGGTTGTAGAAAATACCTGCTACTCTATTAAGTGTAGCTCCTGCGTACTCAAGTTCAAGAATGGTATTCTCAAAAGTTGGCTGCTCAGGGTTGTTTACAATAGCATCAATCTCCTTCTTGCCCTCAGCAATGGCTGCTTCAAAAGCAGGTAGATAGTGATCTTCTGTAATTTGATCAAATACAGGAGCTTCGTATCTTAGTGGAGATTCTGTTAAAAGTGGATTCATTTCAGATTTACAAGAAGTTAATAAAATGGCTGCACATGCTGCCATTATTGTCATAATTTTTTTCATTAGTATAGTTGGTTTTACATTACTTGAATTACGAGATATTTTGTCTGTTGCCAGAATTTTTCAGGATTTGATATGTTAAGTACCATTTCGCCATCATTCTCAACAAAAGCGTATGTGCCTTTTGGGTGGACAGACATTACTTTTGCTTTTTTAGCGTTGGTGTTTATCTCCGATATAACTCTAAGATCTATTTTTACAAATGCATCTTTCTCTGCCTGATAAGAAACTTTAGAAGATTTAAATAACCCTCCTTTTGTCATTACTCCGGCCTCAATCAGTTCTGCTTTTGAACCTACAATATAATATACAGAATATAGCTCCATCTCCTGATCTGCAACTTTAGCCTTAAGTTCAGAACTCTCTGTACTTAGGGATGAAACCTCTTGCTTAAGGTTGGATACAACTTCATCCAACGATGCAATCTGTTTGGTCTGCAATATAATTTGGGCATCTTTCTCCTCAATCTGCTTAGAAAGTGTTTCAATTATTTCAGATTTCTCCTGCAGCTCTTTCTGCATGGCATTTAATCTTTTTTTGAACTGTGAAGATTGCAATCGCTTATCTTTCTTAAGCTTGTCAATTTCATCCTGGTATCCTTTAATTGCATTCTGTATGGCTTCTACATCTTTCTGCAATTGCTCTTTAGTTCCAGGTTTGATATCAATTCCGTCTGCCGACTGAACTGTAAGTATGCTTTCAGTTTCCCTGATTGAACTTAGTCCCTGCTCAATTTCATTGATGGTAGCAAAAAGGTCATCCAGTTCTGCCCCCTGTAGTTTATAGTTTACCTGTAGGGAGTCGAGCTTAGCCTCAAGAGCTTTATATTTCCTTGAACTTTCAACACACGAAGAAAGGCCAATTGAAACAACTAAAGCTGCAACAATAAAAGTAATCGTTCTCATATCTCTTTATTTTGATGCCCAAATTTATATATTATTTTGCAAAATAAACTTACGGCAGCTATTATTTTCAAATATCTGTTGTCTCCATTGCTGCCAAGTGTTGCAAGAGCTTTCTCAATACAATCTATACTTGCTATCTTCCTGGTATTTTTTTTCTGTTCTCTCTGTTTGAGATTGTTTGCATAGGATCTGCATTCATCGCAACAGAATTTCTTGTCACTTCTTCCAACAACCTTATCTCCACATACGGGACAAAACCTCTCTGAACAACTATCCATACCACCTCCCACTTTGTACAAATATATTCTTATTATTCCCTGCAGAGTGCCAAATAAAGATATTGTCACAAACTTTTTCTCTTTTAGGAAAAGGAAAAACAGGAATTATCCGAATTAAGCGTTTATAAACGGATAAAAGCTGGATAAACCAGTTTTGAGTCTCCTATTTTGCAGAAAATTACATTAACAGAAAAGGAGGTTTTTATGGACAAATCATTGAACAAAGTTGAACTTAAAGGAAGGGTTGGACACGATGCAAGAATTATAAAGACAGATAATGGTGTTATGGCAGCTCGCTTTACTCTTGCTACTAATGAAATTATTAAAGGACGAGATGAAAGTTTGAGGGAGGAGACCACGTGGCATAATATAGTTGCATGGAGCCGCAAGGGGATGCCTGATTTTGAAATGATCCGTAAAGGGACATTCCTGGCCCTGGAGGGAAAGATCCGATATGTAAAATATAACAGTTCTGCAGGTGAAGAGAAGAACATAACAGAAATAGTTGCCCAAAAAATTGTAATACCATTGGTGGAGTAAATTGCAGATGTCCCCTTGTTACATAATTTTTATTACCTTTGTATGATTTAATATCGTATAAAGATGGAAAATATAAGAGATATTCAGATTTACAATACGTTAAGCAGAAGAAAAGAGGTTTTTAAACCAGTAACTCCAGGTATGGTAGGCCTTTATGTTTGTGGCCCTACAGTTTACGGAGATGCACACTTGGGGCATGCAAGGCCAGGCGTTACATACGATGTGCTTGTACGTTTGTTCAGACATCTGGGATATAAAGTAAGATATGTAAGAAACATTACAGATGTGGGGCATCTTGAGAGTGATTCGGATGCAGGTGAGGATAAGATTGCAAAAAAGGCAAGACTGGAGCAGCTTGAGCCTATGGAGGTGGTTCAGTACTACACTCTAAGGTTCCATGATGCCATGAAAAAAATGAATAACTGTCCTCCAAGCATTGAACCAAGGGCTTCGGGACATATCATAGAGCAGATTGCCCTTGTTCAGGAGATACTTAAGAATGGATATGCTTATGAGAGCAACGGTTCGGTATATTTTGATGTAAGGGAGTACAATAAGAGACATTCTTATGGTGTGCTGTCGGGAAGAAACTTGGATGAGATGCTATCAAATACAAGGGCTTTGGATGGTCAGGATGATAAACATTGTTCAGCAGATTTTGCCCTATGGAAGAAAGCATCGCCTGAGCATATTATGAGATGGCCTTCTCCGTGGAGTGACGGTTTCCCAGGATGGCATCTTGAGTGTTCTGCCATGAGTGCAAAATATCTTGGAGAGGTGTTTGATATACATGGTGGTGGTATGGATTTGATGTTCCCTCATCATGAGTGTGAGCTTGCCCAGAATACTGCATCAAGAGGCAATGGTGGTGTGAAATATTGGATGCACAACAACATGATTACCATAAATGGCCAGAAGATGGGTAAGTCACTTGGAAACTTCATTACATTGGATGAACTGTTTACTGGTTCTAATGATGTTTTGGAGCAAGCATATTCTCCAATGACTATCAGATTCTTTATTCTTCAGGCGCATTACAGAAGTACACTTGATTTCAGTAATGAGGCTTTGCAGGCTGCAGAGAAAGGACTCAAGAGGATACTTCAGGGTGCTAAGGATGTTAAGGGCTTGAAGGTTACAAATGCTTCAGCGGAAACAGCAAAAGAGGTAGCAACCCTTAAAGAGAATGTATACGAGGCTCTTTGTGACGATCTTAATACCCCTATTGCACTATCTCATCTGTTTGATGCAGTGAGAATTGTAAATCAGGTGAAAGACGGCAAACTTAATATTGGTGAGCAGGAGAAGGCAACTTTGGATTTCCTACTTTCAACTATTGCAACAGAAGTTATGGGTATTGCACCTGAGCAGGAGGAGGGAGCTGGCAGTTCAAATGTGAACAAGGTGATGGACTCTCTTGTAAATATGGTGCTTGAGGAGAGAAAAGTGGCTAAAGCCAATAAGGACTGGGCTAAGTCTGATAAAATCAGAGATGATCTTAAAGCTATTGGAATCCTTATTAAGGATACAAAAGATGGTATTGAGTGGACATTGGAGTAGTCTCCAATATAGATAAATGCTGTAGGGGCTGGCGCAAAAGTGCCGGCCCTTTTTATTTTCTATATGCCAGAACATTGGGGAATGGGAATTGTTATTAGGAAAATACCTAAAACATAATATTATGAATATAGAAGATATTATTAAGAGTGATGAGAGTGTGGTAACTATAAAGGAGAAACCAATTGCAAGCACTTTCATTTTTATTGCGGCGTCTGTTTGTGCATATCTTTCAATGTCATTCCCAACAAATGAAAACACATCTTTCGCTATGATTTTTTTCTCAATAGTAATCTCTCTTTGGGGTTTGAAGGGGTTGATATGGCCAAAGAAACATTTTCAGCATAAGGAGTCTAAAGAGAGAATTGTACGCAAGGAATTTTATTTTGACGCAGTGTATATGGAGAGTGTCAAAAAGTGTTTGAGCGGAAAAACCCCTTTAGAGTGTCTTCAAAGATTAAGGACGCTCCCTCAAAATGGGGCAATGACACTGAGAGTTATCATTTACACTACCCATAGTGGCAATTATATGAAATATCAGATTCAGAAGTATATTCCGTATGAATATATACCAGTATAATAAATAAGAGGGTGGCAACTGCCACCCTCTTATGCGTATGGAATGTTTGTTATTTACAGTATTTGTCCAACCAACCATAGAACTCTCTGTTCCAGTGGATAGAGTTCTGAGGTTTAAGAATCCAGTGGTTCTCCTCAGGGAATAGAAGCAGTCTGCTCTCTACACCCATCATTCTTGCAGCATTGAAAGCTGCCATACCCTGGTCTACAGGAACGCGGTAGTCCATTTCACCATGGGTGATAAGGATTGGGGTGTTCCAGTTCTTGATAAGTTTGTGGGCTGAGTTACCGTAGTGGCGTTTAGCTGTTGGGTTCTGGTCCCAAGGTGCGCCGCCGTTATCCCATGTTGGGAACCACATCTCCTCAGTCATCATATACATATGCTCCTGATTGAAGATACCTGCGTGTGCAATAAGTGCAGAGAATCTGTTCTGGTGGATACCAGCAAGGTAGTATACAGAGTAACCGCCGTAGCTTGCACCTGTAGCAGCAACTTTACCTACATACGGCTCTTTCTTCATATTGTCAACAGCAGTAAGATAATCCTGCATATTCAAACCAATATAGTCTCCAGATATCTGCTCACACCATGGCTGGCCAAAAGCAGTTGTACCTCTTCTGTTTGGAAGGATAACAATATAACCCTGTGAAGCCATCAATCTGTAGTTCCATCTTGTAGAGAAACCCTGACTGATTGTACCCTGAGGACCGCCAAGACACATTAGGATAGCAGGATATTTCTTGGTTTTGTCAAAATGAGGAGGATATAGAATCCATGTGTGCATTTTCTTGCCATCAACAGTTGTCATCCATCTCTGCTCAACAAGCGGTGTATCAAGTTTCTCCAATGTAGCCTTGTTCTCTGCTGTAAGCTCTTTGAACTCACCTGTAGCAGGATTAACGGTAACAATCTCTGCAGGGCGCATCATGCAAGTATTGGTAGTGATAAGCTCTTTAACCTCACCAATCTCATCAGCTACAATAGAAACACCTCCAAAATCATACAAAGCGTCAGATGAGGTAATTCTTCTAATACCGTTTCCATATGAAGTAGGAAGTGAACCTGTAGCTTCATTACCTTCGATTGGCAACCCAACAACTTTATTTACATCAACAACAAATAGTGCAGTAAGTGCATTTACACAAGAATTGAAATAAATCTTATCTGATTTAGGGGCCCAAGTAATGCCATCTACGTTGTATTTATAATCTGTAGTAAGCTCTTTCATGAAAGGACGGAAATCCTTGCTGGTCAAGTTCGCAAGAACTTTATCCATATCAATTACAAACAATCTGTTTTTGTCAGCCTCATAACCGTTTCTTTCCATGCTCAAGAAAGCAAGCTGTTTACCATCTGGAGAGAACAAAGGTGCAGTGTCATAACCGGCCATTCCAGCTGTAAGGTTCTGAGTGGCACCACTCTCAACATTATAAAGGTAGATATCGGTATTGGTAGAGAATGCATAATCCCTTCCTGCCAATTTCCTGCATGAATATGCAATATATTTTCCGTCGGGACTCCAAGAAAGCTGCTCAAGTCCTCCAAATGGAAGGGTAGGAAGCTCAAACATTTTCTCAGCAGACTCCGGATTGGCAGTGTCGCCTGCAAGGATATCTGTAGCCTCACCAACCTGAGTACCGTTGAAATCAGCAACATAAGTATGAGGAACCTCCTCTACAAAATGATCCCAATGGCGGTACATCAAATCTGTATATGTTCTTCCCGACGATTTTTTAAGGTCGGGATAAAGATCGGTAGGCTTAACGGCAGCCTTAACGCTCTTTACAAACATAATTTTGTCACCTGCAGGGGAAAGTTCAAATCCCTCAAAACCCTCACCACCAGCTATCTCTGTCTCAGCTGAAAGGGTGGTACCACTTAATGAAGCTGTATAAAGTTTGCCACCTCTCATGTAAATGATCTGTGAATTGCTGATCCAGCGGGCATTGGACTCGCTCTTTGGAGTATTGGTAAGTTTTACATTCTCTGAACCATCTACATTCATAATGTAAAGTTCCCTGTTACCTTTATTCTGTTCAATGCTGGTGTAGGTAACTCCGTAAAGAATTTTAGAATTGTCGGGAGAAAGTTGGGGATCACCTACTTTACCCAATTGATGCATAATCTCAGGGGTAAATTGGCCATTCTCAACTTTAATCTCCTGTTTTGTAATTATTGGCTCGGAAGTCTCAGAACCGCCGCAGCCACATAGGGTAGCTGCCATAATCATAACTGGTAAAAAATGTTTCTTCATATATAGTTTTTATTTTACTAAATCGTAACCCAAATCAAATCCTTTTTCTGTTGCAGGACGTCCGTTTTTCATCCATTTTGGCATAGGGGCGCCTTTAAGATAGTGGTCGAAGAATTGTGAAAGCCTTATACTCAAGTCTTTTGCATTTCTTCTCTCTGCAAGGTTGTGCTCCTCATTATTGTACTGAAGCATCCATGCAATCTTACCACAACGGCGTAAAGCGGTAAAGAACTCAATACCTTGGTACCATGGAACTGCACCATCTTTGTCGTTATGCATAATAAGCACAGGGGTTGTAACGTTAGGAACAAAGAATAAAGGGGAGTTCTCATAGTAAAGATCATATCCGCTCCAAAGGTCTTTTCCAATACGGCTCTGCCCCTGCTCATACTGAACCTGACGGGTAATACCGCTACCCCAGCGAATTCCACCATATGCACTGGTCATATTTGATACCGGAGCTCCCGAACCGGCTGCCTTGAATTTGCCTGTCTGGGTAATCATATAAGCTACCTGGTATCCACCCCAGCTCTGGCCTTGGATAGCCATATTTTCTCCATCAATCCAAGGATAGGTTTTCTCAAGCATTTCCACACCTGGCATTATAGAACGCATTGCGCTCTGTCCTGGATGACCGTCCTTGTAGTAGATGTCGGGAACAAATACCACATATCCGTTACTGGTAAAGAATGGGATGTTGATGATTGAACGGCTTGGTGCAGGTGTGCGCGGACTGTACAATGTCTCAGAATTTTTCTCGTAGAAATATATCATTACAGGATATTTCTTTGTAGAATCAAAATCCTCAGGTTTGAACAAAAGGCCCTCGCAGAAAATATCATCAGCTGTCTGCCAGTTTACAAGCTCAACAGTACCCCAGTTGTAATCTTTCTGCTGTGGGTTGATGTCTGTAATCTGTTTCTGGGTTTTAAAGTTATCTGCGGTTGTGTAGGCATTGTTGCCATCCTCAAAATTACCTCTTGCATAAACATACATGGCCTTTTTACCTTTACCAGGCTTAGAGTAAGCAAGATTCTTGTATGTATAAGGACCCTCAACAAGTTTGTTCATGGAGTTTTTCTTTTTCTTCACATCCTTCATTACATAACCTGTCTCTTTTGTTTTAAAGTTATAGGTTGCAAAGTATACATTATCTCCGCTATTGAGTTCCCTTACACCTCCCATTGGAGAAATTACAGCATCCGGATCATATATTACAGCCTCAACAGTAAGGCGTGTATTGTTCTTGCGTCCATAGCTCTCAGTGAATATTTTAGGGGCTGCAGTGCCCTTTGGATCAAACTGCCAATAGTCAAATCTGTCATTGATAAGGAATGAACTGTTGTCTTTGAACCAGATAACCTGACCATAAGCACCAGGAAGGCTAGGAACATCGTGATCTTCATCGTGGAATGCAACACCTAATCCACTTGTAAGGTCTTTGGTCTCTCCGGTGGCAATAGTGTACTGGAACCAAGCCTTGGCAATCTTGTCATAGAAAACAACCCACTCTCCATTAGGCGAGGCAGACATTGCACCATAACAAGCTTTCTGCTGTACAAGCTTTCTCTCTCCGGTCTTTACGTTAACAAGATATACGTCTGTAAAGCGGCTGTAATCCCACTGCGATTGTATTCTATAAGCTTTGTCATTCCCAATCAGTGCCCAATCAGCCATTTTTTTATTAGGTACATTTACCATAGGAACCTCAAGATCTCCCAACTGTACATACTCCTCAGTAAGAGAGGTGTTGATATATGCAGTATAAGTCTGTTTCAAATCTCTGGCTCTTCTCATAAGCTGTACAGGCTGAAGGTAATCATCATGCCAAGACCAGATATCCAGTTGTGGCTGCTCAAACTCTACAAGGGTGGTATCTTTCTCAAGTGGTTTAGGGGCAGTGCCAAAGAACAATCTTTCCCCATCCTCACTAAAAGACAAAGAACCGTTTTCGCTCACAATCCAACCCTCCTGCAACCCTTTCATCTTATTGTTTGCAGCAACTTTCAAGTCTCCCGACAGGATATTATAAAGGTACACCTCAATATCTTTCTTGGCAGCCTTAGTGGTATCTGTATTGGCATAGAATGCCATAGTATTCACTTTGCTGAACACAGGAAGTTTGAATTTAGAACCTTTAGGCCCATCCAATACTTTTTTGCTTTCACCTGTGGCGGTAGAGTAAAGCATTAGGGCAGGTTGGGTAACTGTATCTTTTTTTTCTGGCTCAATAGTATAGGCCATAAGATCACCCTCTTTATTGAACTTATATGCAGCAACATTCTTAATGGTGTCAATCTTGCCAGATACAATATTCATAACATAAAGCTCTTTGGCAGGGGCTTTCTTCTCTGCAGGTTTTGCAGGTTTCTCTCCTTTCTCAGTTTTCTCATTTTTCTCACCTTTCTCAGCAGGCTTGCCCTCCTTTTTAGGTTTTTCAGGGGTGAGTTCAAATGCTATGTGGGAGAATAATTTGTCGGGAGTATTATGAGATTTGTAGTTTGCAAATTTCTTGATATCTCCGGTTGCTACATCAATGATAGCCAAGGTGTCTTTTGGCATGTCATCTTTCTTTGCTTTTTTGATCTTTGCATCTCTGGTCTGGCTGAAAAGAGGTTTGATCTGTGCTACGACCTTGC
The DNA here is from genome assembly GCA_045613465.1 of Candidatus Egerieisoma sp. Classification (GTDB taxonomy): domain Bacteria; phylum Bacteroidota; class Bacteroidia; order Bacteroidales; family UBA932; genus Egerieousia. Next base: position 10,857 of record JAZLBB010000002.1, on the reverse strand, counting down.
TGCCATCCTCACTTAGAGTTGCACGTGTGGCTCTAGGTACCTCAATGTGTTTGCCGGTACGGATATTCTCAATCACAAGAAGGGCATCACCCTCACCAGGCATTATGGTGTATAGCAAGATATCTCCGTTCTGTGGAACAGAGATGCCACGAAGGCTTTTCCATGAGTCGTACACTGAATGGTCAAGAGCAGGTTTCTGGGCAGAAACCGTAAAGACCATGAACAGGAACGCTAACGCTAATGTAATTCGCTTCATAATAGAGTATTTAAATTAAATTTTATCCTATAATTCATTTGGTTGGTAAAAATACACTATATTTGCGAGTTCGCAAAGAATTGTTAACTATAAACATATATTAAAAGTATGACTTATACTCACGAGGTTCAACACATGTGTGTTGTAAAAAAAGGTCCTAACCATGGACCTGCACCTATTCCTGAAGAGGGAAAATGGGTGAGAAGCAAAGAGATTAAAGACATTTCAGGTCTTACTCACGGTATTGGTTGGTGTGCTCCACAGCAGGGTGCATGTAAACTTACCCTTAACGTAAAAGAGGGTATCATTCAAGAGGCTTTGATTGAGACTATCGGTTGTTCAGGTATGACTCACTCAGCTGCTATGGCTGCAGAGATTCTTGCTGGCAAAACTCTTCTTGAGGCTTTAAATACAGACCTTGTATGTGACGCTATCAACACTGCAATGAGAGAGCTTTTCCTACAGATTGTTTACGGACGTACACAGTCTGCATTCTCAGAGGGCGGCCTTCAGATTGGTGCTGGTCTTGAGGATCTAGGTAAAGGTCTAAGAAGCCAGGTAGGTACAATGTTCTCAACCAACGCCAAAGGTGTAAGATACCTTGAGATGGCTGAGGGTTACTGTACAAGAATGGCTCTAGATAAAGATGATCAGGTTATCGGTTATGAGTTTGTTCACATGGGCAAATTCATGGAGGAGATCAAAAAAGGTACAGATGCAAACGAGGCTTTGAAGAAAGTAACCGGTACTTATGGCCGTTTTTCTGCTGAGCAAGGTGCTGTTAAACACATTGACCCACGTAACGAATAAGGAGGAAAGAAAATGGCTATTAGAGAAGTAAAATTTGAGAGTCAGGACCGTAGAATGCCGCAAATCCTTGCTGCATTGAATGCTAACGGTATTAAAAGTATAGAGGAGGCTAACGAGATCTGTGAGCAGTATGGTTTGGATCCATACAAAACTTGCGAGGAGACTCAGCCAATCTGTTTTGAGAATGCTAAATGGGCTTACGTAGTAGGTGCAGCAATCGCTATTAAAAAAGGTTGCTCAAACGCTGCTGATGCAGCTGAGGCAATTGGTCTTGGCCTACAGTCATTCTGTGTTCCAGGTTCAGTAGCTGACGACCGTAAAGTAGGTATCGGCCACGGTAACCTTGCTGCACGTCTTCTAAGAGAGGAGACAAAATGTTTCGCTTTCTTGGCTGGTCACGAGTCATTCGCTGCAGCTGAGGGTGCAATTAAAATTGCAGCTAAAGCAGACAAAGTAAGAAAAGAGCCTCTACGTTGTATCCTTAACGGTTTGGGTAAAGACGCTGCTATGATTATCTCAAGAATCAACGGCTTTACTTACTGCCAGACTGAGTTCGACTACGCTACAGGTGAGGTTAAGGTTGTTAACAAGATCGCTTACTCAGACGGTCCTCGCGCAAAAGTTAACTGCTACGGCGCAGATGACGTACGTGAGGGTGTAGCAATCATGCACCTTGAGGGCGTTGACGTATCAATCACTGGTAACTCAACCAACCCAACCCGTTTCCAGCACCCAGTTGCAGGTACTTACAAAAAAGAGTGCATGGAGCTAGGCAAGAAATATTTCTCAGTTGCTTCAGGTGGTGGTACAGGTAGAACCCTTCACCCAGACAACATGGCTGCAGGTCCTGCTTCATACGGTATGACCGACACAATGGGCCGTATGCACTCAGACGCTCAGTTCGCTGGTTCTTCATCAGTTCCTGCACACGTTGAGATGATGGGCTTCCTTGGAATCGGTAACAACCCAATGGTAGGTGCAACTGTAGCTGTTGCTGTTGACGTTGCTACTGCATTGAGCAAATAATTGATTTAATATCAGTTGATTATATGAAGGAGCTTCCCGTTTGGGAGGCTCTTTTTTGTGCCTTTGTGTGATGTGAAGATTGATGCTTGATGTGGTGCTTGAGGTGGATTTTTGGGGTTTGTTGGGTGGGATTGGATTGTTATCGGGAAGATGAATTTGAGTTGAAAAATGGGTGTTTTGGAGGGGAATTTGCGACCAATTTGCGGCCACTTTTTTATATGGTCGCAAAAAGTGATGGAGTTGTTACTAGTTAATTCCCTGGAGTTATTATGGCGCATAACCTTCCAAGTGGAAATCTTCAACCTAGTACTCCCGATAAATTTATGACTGAGAAAGTTGAGAAGGCTCTCTCAATTATTGGCACAGGGCTATTTGATTACTTAATTATTATCAAGAGAAGAGCGCACTATTATGTGTTAATCTTAGATTCATAAATGTATATCATATTATATTCCGAGGTCGTCAACGAGGAGGTATTTGTTAATATCTTTAATTATGCCTAAATCGTTTATAAAGGAAAGATAATCAGTGCATTCTTTGTTAAAATTTAGGATGCTGATATATGTTTTAGGAAATCTATTTTTTAAGAAGTTTTCATATTCTTGATTAAGGTATTTATTTGAGATTAAAGCATCATTGAATGAATGGATGTATTCTTTAAGTTCAGAAGACTTTAAATTTGAAATGTTTTCTATCAATAGATTTTTATAAGATGCTACAACTTTGCAAAAGGCATTATTTGCTTTGTTAAGTTTTATGCATAATTCGTTGTCAAACAAGCATGATGCGAGTTGTGTAGATTTATATAAATTTTCTTCAGCTTGAATCATCTGATAATTAATATCATTACCTTTAAAGAGAATGTATCTATCCCAATTGTCTCTCTTTATAATTGTTACGGTATCCAATAAGGTTTGTAGAATTGTGTATCTCTTTTCAAATAATGAGATTTTAATATTATCTTTTTGAACACTATTCTGAATCATAGAGCATTGTACTATAGCAGCACTCAAGCCAAGTCCCATAAAAGAAATGAAACATTGCACAGCATAATTACTATTCTCAAAAATTAAAATACATGTTATGGCTCCTAGTATAGTAAAACACAAAAATAGAATAAGCGGACTAATTGGTTTGCTGTTAAGATAGTTTAGTAGTTTTTTCATAATAAGTATAGATCCTGATTTATATTTAAACGTGCTAATTAATGATTTGTTTAGATTATGTGCTGTTAACAGAAAAAACGTAACCTTCCCGGAAAGCTATGGGGGACTGACTTAACTTAAAAATTATTTCGCTCATATAACAAGGTGTAAGTCAGTCTATTGTTGTCGATTTGTAACGACGATGCTTTAATTTTGCTTTGAAAAAATGTAATTATATACTAATTTTGCTTTGAAAAAATGTAATTATATACACAAATGAAAAGGAAAGCATACAGCATATTGCTTGACTGGAAGCGAATTCCTGATGGTAAAAGAAAACCACTTATCTTAAATGGAGCCAGACAAGTTGGTAAGACTTGGTTGTTGAAAGAATTTGGTAAACAAGAATTTGAAAATATTGCCGAGATCAATTTTGAAAAGCAGCCTCAGATGGCTTCTATATTTGCTGCAGATTTTGATGTAGAGCGAATTTTTAGGGCAATTCAGTTGGCAACAGGTGTGAAGTTGGTTCCAGGTAAGACACTCATTATTTTTGATGAGATACAAGATGTTGAGCGGGGATTGCTGTCATTAAAGTATTTATTTGAAGGCGCTCCAGCATATCATATAGTTGCAGCGGGGTCACTATTAGGAATAACGTTAAAGAAAGAGTCTTTCCCTGTAGGGAAAGTTGATTTTTTGAATATGTATCCCCTTTCATTTGAAGAGTTCCTAATTGTAATGGGGCAAGAAAGTATGGTTGAAGCGTTGAAAAGTCAGGACTGGGAGGTAATTACAGCATTTAAGTCAAAGTATATAGATTTCTTGCGTCAGTATTATTATGTTGGAGGAATGCCGGAGGTTGTAGATGCGTTCTCTAAAAATAAAGATTTTGATGAAGTTAGGGATATCCAGAAGGATTTGCTTTTATCTTATGAGAGGGATTTTTCTAAGCATCCGCCAATTGAAATCGTTCCTAAGATAAAGCAAGTATGGAATCATATACCTGCACAGTTGGCAAAAGAGAACAAGAAGTTTATATATAACGTTCTTAAAAAGGGGGGAAGAGCCAAAGAATTTGAAGGGGCGATAGAATGGTTGTCAAATGCTGGAGCTGTCTATAAGGTTACAAGAATCAGTAAGGCTTCTATACCTATTAAAGGTTTTGAAGATTTGGAGTCATTCAAGTTATACATTGTTGATATAGGCTTATTAGGGGCTATGGCCGGATTGGATGCCAGGACGCTTATAAATGGAAATGAAATTTTTGAGCAATACAAAGGAGCGCTTACAGAACAATATGTGTTGCAGCAATTGAAGTGCATAGAAGATTTGCAGATTCATTACTGGACTCCTGATACAGGGATAGCGGAAGTTGATTTTGTTATTCAGAGCAAAGGTGAGATTGTGCCAGTTGAGGTTAAGGCAGAAGAGAATTTAAAGTCAAAATCTCTTAAAAGTTATAGAGAAAAATACTCTCCGGTGGTATCTGTAAGAACTTCAATGTCTGATTTTAAAAAACAGGATTGGCTAATTAATATTCCGTTATATTCAATCCTATTTCTAGAACAAATAATTTCCCCAAGGAAATATGGATATATAGGAAGGTTGTTGCGTGACGAAAATATAATGAATACACTATTGGACAGTATGTTTACTGTGTATGAACCTAAACCAGAATTTGCTAGTAGCTTATATGATGATGTGAGAAATGAGCAAACGGATAAGATATTGGAATTTATTTCTGAAAGGCCACATTCATCGAAAGAAATACTGGAAAAGTGTTTGGAAGTTCTAGGCAATAAGAATAATAGGGAGAAGTATATTAAACCTTTGTTGGATAAAGAGTTGATAATCGCAACGGTGAAAGGAGTGCGAGCGGAGTCAAAGCAGAAATATATATGCTCAAATAAAGGTAAGTGTTTTAGAAGTTATTTGAATGCCAGTAAGATATGATATGTATTATACAAAAAGAGCCTTTCCTTTTTGGGGAAGGCTCTTTTTGTGTTTTTATGTGATGTGAAGATTGCTTTTGAAGGGGGGGGGACTATTGAGATTTGCTAAGAGAGATTGGATAGCTGTCAGGAAGATACGGGAAGAAGAAAAGTGCATTTTTGAGGAATTGGCATCCAATTAGTGACCTCTGTTTATTATATGACCGAGATTTTACATAATCAATAGTTCAGCAACAGCCTATAACATTGTTAAAAATCATTTTCCCGATGAAACTATTGATTATAGGGAGAGTTTCAAAGTCTTTTACATGAATGTAGCCGGACATCTATTGGGATGTTTAACTGTATCTGAAGGCGGACCTTGCAGTACAGCAGTTGATGTGAAACTCATTTTACAAGGTGCATTATTGACCAATGCCCATGGAGTTATTATGGCACATAACCACCCAAGTGGAAACCTTCAACCGAGTACTCCCGATAAATTTATGACGGAGAAGGTTGAGAAAGCTCTCTCAATTATGGACATGAAGTTACTTGACCATTTGATTGTTACTAGGGGTGGTTAGTTTAGTTTCGTTGATGAAGGGGTGATGTAGAGATACATTACTCCTTAGTTCTAATTCTATTCTTTATATACTGTTCGGTTAACGGTTCGTCATAATCAATGCATATTAAAGTAATTCCTCGCTCTTTGCAAAGTCTTTTTTTTCTTAAATCATGTTCTATTCTGACCTTTAGTTGCTCTTCCCCTCCCCAATGCTTAATAGGTTGATAATGTTGTATGCCTTGGTATTCAAAAGCTAGTTTTTTATTAGGGAGAAATATGTCTAATTCTAGCCTGTCAAGCCAAGTAGGGCGATGATGCCTAATGATGTCTTCTTTAGGGTATAATCTTTTTATAATGTCATACAAAATGCCTTCACTGATCCAGCCTTCTCCAATATGTTTATAACCGAACTGTTCTCTTACATAATTTTCAATCTCTCTTTCATGAGACGGTTTAGATGGTAAAGAAAAATCGTTATCAAAAATGGTAGCATGCTTGCTATTTAGCTCATCATAATAGCTTTTCATTTGGGTATAAATGCTATGTTGGCAATGATTTGGCAACACTGTATGCCTATATGTATCTATCCCAAGTCGATAGTACTCAGCTTTTACATACCAACCATATTTATTCATGAAAACACCATTTCCACAAAAATTCCTTTCTGGGATTGTGTTGTTACATCTAAAGCAGATATCCTTTTTAAACTTAATATAGTCAATAGTATTACTGCTCCAATACTGTGAATATTCTGATATGTCTGAAGGAAAAGCTTCTTCGCCCAAAGGGTAGGCGCGAGGTCCTTCAAATTTTATATTTGATGGAACAGATCTGAGTGCTACATAGTTGTGTATTGCCTCTTTTTGGCATTCGCAAAAATAAATCTCACTATCTATATCTTCAGAAAATCCCAAAAATGCACCGTTATTTGGGTAATGAACAAACGGCAATGGCAATTGCTCATATGAAATGTGGCTATCTTGCTTGAACAATTCCCAATATGCGCCGGCGTATTTTTCTAATAGGTTTGCATAATATGTGGAATTTAGTATTTCTCCAAATATGGTGATGTTGCAAGATTTCCAATTGACGGTTTTATTTATAAGGTAATTAATAGATTCCTTATGGTCTATAAATTCCTTAATATCATTTATGAATACTTTATGAATTCCTGACTCATATGTATAATTAGGCAGTCCCTTCATAATTTCAACAGAGTTTTCATAGTATTGGGACTTTGACTTACCTAGGGAGACTTCAAGGATGTGTGTATTGCCTATTTTAATAGAACTCATAGAGAGGTAACAGATTAGAATTCATCCCACAGGGATTTCTTTTTGAGGCTAGTGGTTACTAGTCTGCGATAAATAACATCTTTACAGTAAATAAGATATTTGCCCAATATATCTGACTTCCAAGAGCGTTCCCTATAAACGTTTTTACTTGAGATTCTTATTTTTAGAATGCCATATTGAGCAATGTCAGCTAAATCTTTTTCGCTTAGAGAGTAGACTGAGGAATAATAATCTCGTTTATACGAACTTGATGAGCCATAGGATGGCATGTTGACTTCACCGATATTTAGATTGTTGATGGGCAGATAGATTGTTTCATTGTTTCCAAGTTTTAATAAAACGGCTCCATCATCTGGTATATAGTAAAAAGAACTTACCAATAATAACCAATCAACATTTTGGGTATATGGATTTTGATAGGCTTTTAATCCAATTGAATACTCAGCTCCTTCAATATTGACTGATTTTGTCTCACTCATGACCTGCCTGTCTCCGTTGCGCTCAATTCTGTCAACAGAAATCATCAAGGTAGAGCACGAACTGAAAAGGAGCATTGCTACAAACAAAATAATATTCTTCATGGCTATTAAGTTTGTCTCAAAGTTAATAATATTATTGCTCTTTAAATCATTAACTTTGTTGAAACTAATTCAGTTAATGGATAAAATGCCGTCATCTTCAAAGGAATATAAAGGTGTTATTTACAAGTATACTTTCCCAAATGGTAAGGTATATATAGGTCAAACTATTAATCCTAGGTCTAGGAAATCTCAGCATTTATGTAAAAGTACAGGAGCTAGAAATGTCGCATTTTGGCGAGCGTATGAAAAATATGGGTCTGTTGAATACGAAGAGATTGAACATGTTGCTGAATGTTCTCGAGATGTGCTGTGTGATAAACTCAATGATTTAGAGCAGAAGTATATAGCGGAATACAAAAGTACTAATCCGAAGTATGGTTATAATCTAACGTCTGGTGGAAAAGTTTTCATTGTGACTGAAGAGGTTAGAAAACATATGAGTGATGCTCGTAGAGATAAAGTGGCCATCCTTCAGTTTGACTTAAATGGTAACTTCATAGCAGAACATTCATCTACAGTAGAAGCGGCTAAAGCTGTAAGGTCTAGGCCTGGAACAATATGGAATTGTTGCATAGGGAAAGCATCGGGGCGAAGGGTGAAAAAAACACAAATAGTTAAAGGCTTTACATTTAGATTTAAGAGTGATTTTACGGAGCATCCTTTGACTATCAATTTAAATATTACTACAAACAAGAAACGAGTTTTGCAATTTTCTTTAGGTGGTGAGTTTATAAAGGAATGGGAAAGTATTGTAGAAATTGAAAACTCTATGCAATGTCATGAATCAGGAATTCGACAGTGTTGCTATGGGAAATACAGGCAAAGTGCTGGTTATATGTGGAAATTCAGAGACGATTTTGAAGAGATTCCCCAAAGAATAGATCCTGTAAGAAAAAAGAAAAAGCGACCGTTTCCAACTTTAACAGCGGAACAAGTGGAAAAAGGGAAGCGTATTTTAAGAGAAAAGTATGCTAGATCAGTCGTGCAGTTTGGATTTGATGGGGCTTTATGTAGCAAAGTTTACTTGTATAGAGGATGCAGCCTTATCGGTTAATGGAGATGCCGCTTCAATCTGTAATGCATGTAAACATGAAAGGCTTAAATCGGCTTACGGTTTTCAATGGAGATATACTGATGAAATTGATGATCCGTGTGGCGGTATAGCTCCTTATACGATTGAGTATGGCCCGAAGAAACCTGTTTCGCAATACACAAAAGACGGGCAGTTTGTAAGGGAATGGAATAGTGTTCAAGATGCTGCAAATTATTTTCAAGTGAAAAGAAATACTATATATATGGCGTTGTCAGGCAGGAAACAATATGTGAGAGGTTTCATGTGGCAATACAAGTTTGCTGACTGATTTAGTTTACAGTCTCAAATACGGTGTGCGAACAATATTAAACCCTACATCCTTGGTGTAGGGTTTAATAGTTAAACTTGAATTGTATTACGGTATCTTATACTGAGAACCTTTAAGAGTTTAAGTATTCGTGATATCCCGCGAGAATAGATATTTTTAGCTTCCATTCCTCCTCAAACAGAACTCTAAATTTCTTGTGCCACAGTGGTTGATGTTCATTGAAGAATGAATCCCATGAGATACGCATGAGCTCTCTCAATTGATTTTGTTCAGCAGCAGTTCTAACCAATTCATAGAATCTCTGCATGTCATAATAGTGGTATGACTCTGGGGAAGCGCTTATCCACCTGATAAAAGCTTCCAATGTTTGTTTTTTTAACATATCTTTATTTTAATTATTTATGCAATAATAATGATAAGGCTTATATTGACTTGCCCAATTCGGGCGTATTTTATGACCGTCAGGTTTTGCGACTTATTTGCGACCACTTTCTAAAAAATCGGCCTCTGAGGCATCTGTATGCCATAATCCCATAGTATGACCGACACAATGGGCCGTATGCCGCTCAGAGGCCATCGCTTGGATATAAATAGGGACGCTCAGTTCGCTGGTTCTTCATCAGTTCCTGCTCACGTTGAGATGATGGGCTTCCTGGGAATCGGTAACAATCCAATGGTAGGTGCAACTGTTGCTGTTGCTGTTGACGTTGCTACTGCATTGAGCAAATAATATTTCGTAAAGGAATGTTCTTCCCGATGATTTGTCGGGATAACGATAGAGAAGGTGGTCTTTGGCCACCTTTTTTGTTGGATGGTATGATGTGACGAGATTGTCCAAGACGGTGGCGCACTAAAGTTGAATTATAGGTCGCTTCTAGGCGTTTTTGTGCGCCACTCATAGCGTTTCTTTACGGGAGGCGCAGGAACTATGGCCTGGAGGCAGGTTGGGATGGGGGCAGGTGCGCCACTGTCTTGGGAGGGAGATTGTGGGGGAGATTGTGGCGGAGATTGGATGGGGGAGAGCATATGGGCAATTGTGATGGCCGTCTTTTTATTATCTTTGAAGCATGAAAACAGAAGTTAATCCGCAAGACACCACCAGGGCAGAGGCATTCCAGATGTGGATGACATCCCCTATGCCAATGGTTACCCTTACTAAAATCTTTGATGTGAGCCGCCTGCTAAGAGCAAGCAAAAAGCTGGGTGTGAAATTCAATGCCCTCCTTTGCTGGTGCATTGGAAAGGCTGCAACCCAGATAAAAGAGTTCTATCTTCTTCCCGACAAGGGTAAATTGTACAAGTTTGACGCCATAGCGATAAATGTAATTGTAAACAACAGCAAAGGTGGAATCAATTCATGTGACATCCCCTTTACGGTTGATTCTGTAAAATTTGTTGAGGCATACAACACTCTTACAGCGCAGGCCTCAGCAGAGTGCAGAAGTTCTTTTCTGGAGGATTACATGATAGTTGGAACTTCTGCAATGGTGCAAACAGAGCTGGACAGCATAGTGAACCAGTATACAGACAAGTTTTGCAATCCAATGGTAATGTGGAGTAGATACCGCAAGGGATGGTTCAAAACCACACTTCCAATCTCATTTCAGTTCCACCATACCCAAATGGACGGTGGGCATGGAGCCATGTTCCTTGAGCTGTTGCAGAGGGAGATATGTAAGTTATGAGTATATCGGATTGATGGGCAACTGTAGCTGTTCATGTTGCATGGAGTTTTGTATATTTGTAAAAACGAAAGAGTATGAAAAGAATTATATCAACTTTATTTATGCTGTTATTGGTTGCAGAAGTGTTTCCATGCACCAATCTTCTTGTTTCTAAAGGTGCCAGCAAAGACGGGTCGGTGATGGTTAGTTATGCGGC
>JAZLBB010000001.1:0-1109 GCA_045613465.1 Candidatus Egerieisoma sp. | reverse complement strand
TATACAAAAACACCATATTTGTATTTGATGATAGTATATTTGTATTCACTTGTATTTCATTGTCGAAAAAAAAGTTGATTTTTTTAGAAAATTTTTCATTTGGGCTCAATTTTTCTCTACTTAAGTGAGATTCTATTGGCTGATTCGCGTTTTTTCTCGTTCACCAGTTCTGCGTAAATCTGGGTTGTTGAAACGTTGCGATGAGTCAGCATTTTGCTCACCGTATAGATGTCTGTTCCGGCTGCTATCTGTAGCGTTGCAAAGGTGTGCCTAAAGCAATGAAATGTTACGTGCTTTTCTATCCCGGCTTCGGCAAGCCAATGCTTGAGTGGATAATTGATCATACTCCTTGTTAGTCCCTTGAATACTTTGCCAGTTCCTACCTCGCCACAAAGTTCATATGCTTCGTAACTGATAGGCAGTGTCGCTTCAGTCTTGGTCTTCTGTGTGCGTATTCGGATGCAATAGCCCCTGTCGGGAGCTAACCCAAAGTCAGACCACTGAAGGTTAAGAATATCACTGATACGTAGTCCCGTAAGACACGAGAATAGAGATGCGGCTTTTAATACTGGTATTTTACAAGGTGTTGCAGCAAGTCGCTTTACCTCATCGAGAGTGAGATATTCCCTTTTGGTATCTTGGCAATCAATCTTTTCAAGATAATCATTCAGATTCTCTTTGAACATCTTCTCTATGTATGCTATTTTCAGCAAGCCTCGGAATGTGGAATAGTAGGCAGACGCAGAATTCTGAGATACAGGGTGTTTGGAGTGCTTTAGTTGTTTGGCACTCAAAAGATACTCTCTGAACTTTTTGCACAAATCCACAGTTACATCGCCAAAAGAGCATTTGCCATTGACAAAGTTGTAAAAGTGGTTATATACAACCTTCCATTTATGGTCTTTGTTATGCATCTTCTTCCTGAAATATTCCAAGAAGTCAGCTCTCATCTTGTTTTTGTCGAGAAATCCGAATTCCTCATTGATTAATGACTGTACTCTGATGCAACGTATTGCTTCTGCTTTCATCAGCATATCATTGTTAAACTCTCGCTCCATCTCATTTTTGGGGCGTGCGTAGATGTATATGCCAAGATACTCACGGCGGGA